>JADLHM010000012.1 GCA_020848745.1 Deltaproteobacteria bacterium
CGACCCTCCTCGCCGGCCTGCTGCCGTGGACGCCGTTCGTTCTCGCCGCGCTCGCGACGGCGGTGCGCGACGGCGCGGCGCGACGCGATCCGCGGCTCGCGTTCCCACTGGTCTGGTTCGCTGTCGTGTTCGTCTTCTACTCGCTCGCCGACGCGAAACGCAGCGTCTACCTCCTCGCGCTCTATCCCGCGGCGGCGCTCGTGACCGCCTGGTGGTGGAGCGAGCTCGCGCGTGGCCGCGCGTCGACGGGTTGGCTCGACGGCACGCCGGCGCGCGTCGTTGTCGCCGTCCTCTGCGGTGCGGCGCTCGTCCCGTTGTCGTCGACGCTCGCCGAAGGCATGGGCTTCGACCCGTTCGCCGCGATCGCGCCGCTGCTGGCACCGAAGGATCGCGCCAACCTGCCCCTCGTGCGTGGCATCATCGACGGCCATCTCGCGCTCGTGCTGGTCGGGACGGCGGCGATGCTCGGGGCGCTCCTGTGGTGCGCGCGGGCGATGCGAGGACGCGACCCCGCGGGCTTACTGCTCTCGTACACGGTGTTCGGGATTGCGCTCTGGACGCTGATCTTCACGGTCTTCCAACCCGAGCTCGCCCGCCTGCGCACACTCGGACCGTTCGTCCGCAGGGCCGCGACGATGACCGAGGGCAAGCCGCTCGCTTTCTATCGCGGCAGCTTCGATTTCGGCGCCATGTTCTACGCGCCCCCCGGCACCCGGCACTGGAAGCCTGGCCGACGCGCCGGGGTCGGGCCGACCTATCTCCTCATCTGGGACACCGAGCTCGCCGACCTCCCGGCGTCGGAGCGGAGCAAGCTCGCCGTCCTCGAGACCAGCGACGGCACCGACCCGCGCGGCAGGCAACGACTCGTCCTCGTCCGCCGGGGCGGGTGACCGGCGCGGCTCAGAACGGATACTCGAGCCCGGTGAAGACGGCGACGCCCTGCTCGCCGAGGCCGATGTCGACGAAGCCCACGACCTGCGGACGTACGACGCCCCGGAACCCGAGCCCGCCGACCGCGTGCAGGTCGTTGAAGGGCGATGCTCGCGACGACCGGAACACCTGGCCGAAATCGAAGAACGGCGCGAGCTCGAGCTCGGCGTTCACCCCGAAGACCTGCCGCTGATAGACGCGGGTACGAAGCTCGGCCGACGCGAAGAAGCTGTTCTTGTCGACGAAGCGCCCACTGCCGAACCCGCGCAGGCTGCGCCGGCCGCCGACGTCGTTCTGCTCGAAGAAGGGAACGTCGGCGTCGCTCTGCAGGTAGTTGATGCGGCCGTGCATGGCGAACACGAAGCGCTCGCGCAGCGGGATGAACTTCCGCACCTCCGCCGCGTACTTGATGGCCGTGAACGAGCTGCCGAGCAGGCGCGGAATGAACTCGGCGCTGAAGAGACCGAAGCCGCCCTGGCGCGGAATGTTGGTATCATCGCGGCTGTCGTAGACGAGGCCGATCTCCTGACCGACCATCGTCGCCCCGCCGAGCCCCGGCGTATCGGGGTGCTCGTCGCCAATGAACGGGAAGTCGTCGACGCCGCCCTTACCGACACGAAACACGCGGACGCGCGACTGATAGGTCAGTTCGAGCGTCGGTTGCAGCCGATAGTTCAGCCGGACGAGCCCGATCGTCTCTTTCGCCGTATAGTTCGACTCGTCCTTCTCCGAGGAGCCGTTCCCGAATCCGAAGAAGCGCTCCGTCGAATCGCGCTCGTACTCGAAGAGCGCCGAGAGCCGGAGGCGATCCTGCCAGAAGGCGTTGTCGCTGTAGATGAACTCGTAGTCTTCGTCGATGTTCTGCGACTTCCGCGCGACGATGCTCCACTTCTTGTCGCGCGACGGGAAGCCGAACAGGCGGAAGGCGGGGAAGACGCCGGTGATCTTGTTGTACCGAACGTCGGGCGCGAGGATGTACTTGATGATCTTCTGCTCGTCGAGGAACAACACGACGGCGAGCGCGCCGTACGTGTTGCCCTCGTTCGGATCCGTCAAGATCTCCGGCAACGGAATGTAGCTGCGTTCGAGCGCGTGCGCTGGCGTGGCGTCGATCCACCCGGCGATGGCGACGAGCGCGAGCAACGTGCTCGCCACGAATGCACGCACCGGCACGCGGATCGGATGCCTGCAATCACGGTCTTTTGCAACAAACCGCCGACGCATCTTTCCTTGCCGCGGTTGGTGACGGCTGTTAGGCTCCGCGCCCTTCGGACGCCGGCTCGCATGTCGCCCTCAGTCCCAGTCCCCGACGGCTCCGACGATCGCGTCCAGAGCTCCGAGCGCGGTGCGTGGTCGCCGGCGACGTCGTCGCCGTCCTCGACGCAATTCGCGCTCGCGGTGGTCGGCCTGTTGCTGCTCGCCGCGCTGATCTACCAGAGCGGGCCGCTGCAGCTCGCGCGTCATATCGCCGTACTCGGTTGGTGGGCGCCGCTCGTCTTCGTCCCGTATGCGGTCTCCTCGATCTTCGACGCCGCGGGTTGGCGCGTGACGTTCGTGCACTACCGCCCTCCGCTCTGGCTGCTCTACCTCGCGCGCTTGATCGGCGAAGCCATGAACAGCATCACGCCGACGGCCTATCTCGGCGGCGAGCCCGTGAAGGCGTTCGTGCTGCAGCGCTTCGGCGTCCCGCTCACGGAGGGTGCCGCTTCGGTCATCCTCGCGAAGACCGCGCTCACGATCGCGCAGATCGCGTTCGTGGTCGTCGGCGTCGCGCTTTTCATGATCCGACGCGACGTCGGCATGGTGACGGTATCGACCGTATTCGGGCTCACGCTGGCCGGTGTCGGCGTGACGTTCCTGCTCGTCGTGCTGCAGCGGCGCGGGCTCGTCGCGTTCGTGGCGCGCCTGATGCTGCGGATCTTCCCGCGGGCGCGGCTCGCCGCACGACTTGCGGCGGGCGCGCCGGCGGTCGACGCGCGTCTCCGCGCGTTCTACGGCGCGCGGCCGCAGGCGGCGACCGTGTCGGTCGCCTTCCACTTCGTCGGCTGGGTCACCGGAGCCGCTGAGGTATTCGTGATCATGCACCTGATCGGGCACCCGGTATCGATCGGCGACGCGATCATCGTCGAGGCCCTCGCGCAGCCGACGCGGCTCGCGGGCGTCCTCATCCCGGGCACGCTCGGCGTACAGGAGGCGGGCGGGATGGTCATCTTCCGGATGCTCGGCCTACCCCCCGACCTCGGGCTCGCCATGATGCTGCTGAAGCGCGTCCGCGAGATCGGCTTCAACCTGTTGGGTGTCGCCCTCCTGACGCGGCTCCGCCCGGCGCCCGCCGCCTGAGCGCGCCCGGATCACGGCATGAGGCGACTCGCCACGAACACGTCCGAGTTGCCGTTCCGCGCGTCCTCCCAGACGACGTAGCACCGCGTACCCGCGGTCGCGTCGATGGCGACCGCGGGCGCGGTCTGGGCGCTCGGCCCCGCCGCGCTGTCGTCGACGCGCTCGTCCGCGCCGAAGCTCGCGCCCGCATCGAGGCTGCTCTTGAAGTACACGTCGTTCGTGCCGCCCCGGTCGTCCTGCCAGGCGACGCAGATGGTGCGATCCGCCATCTTCATGTCGGGGTGCGATTGGGTGGTCGGCGTGTCGACGTCGGGGTCGAAGCCGATCTGCGAGTCGTCGAGCCGGCGGCTCGGCTGGAAGGCGGACGCGTTTCGTTTGGTCGCCTGGGTGAAGAAGATGTTGCTGTCCGATTCGCGTGCCCGAATGTCGGTCCACGCAACGCTCGCGAGCCCGCTCTTCGCATCGACCACGATGCTCGGCTCGGTGTTCAGCCGCTCGAGCGCTCCGAAGTCGTCGACCCGGACGTTCTTCCCGGGCCGCTTCTGGGTCAGCGACGCCCGGGTCGAATAGATGTCCCAGTTGTAGTTCCGGAAGTCCGCCCACGCCACGAAGAGGCGTCGATTGCGGATGGCGACGGTCGGCCGCCACCGATTGTCGAGCTTCACCGCGAGCGGATCGGGCACGGCGCCGCGCCGGACGCCGACGTCGTCGAGACGCGCGCTCGGACGAAAGGTCGTCCCGAGGTCCGTGCTGTACGCGAAGTACACGTGCTCGAACTGGACGCCGTCGGGTCCGGGATCGCGTTCGTCGATCCAGACCACGGCCGGATCACCGCTCGGGTCGGCGACGACCTGCGGCGTCCACTTTCCGTAGCCGTCGGCGCCGCTGTCGACGCGCACGTCCGCGCCGAGCTTGGCACCCGCGAGGTCGAAGCGTGCGAGCATGATGCGCCCCGCGTCGTCGTCGCGGCCGTTCACGAACTCTTGCCACGTCACGTAGACGCGATCCTGCTTCGGCGCGACGGTGATCTGCGGAAAGAGCTCGACGACCGCTCCCGGCGCGCTGGCGCTGATCTTCACGTCGCCGCCGAAGGTCGCGCCGCCGTCGGAGCTGACCGCCATGTACACGTTCTCGTAGCCGTCGCGATCATCGTCCCACACCACGTAGAGGCGCCCGGCGCCGGCGGCCGCACGCGGATGCCGCTGGGTCGCGGGCGAGCCCTCGGTCGCGTTCACCTGAACGTTGACGCCGAATGCGGTCGGCACGCGCGGTCCCGGGTCGGCCGGTCCGAGCACCCGCGCTCCCGGCGTGTCGACGTCCGCGAAGACGATGCTCTCGCGATAGCCGCCGCGGCACGCGCCGACCGTGAGGGTCGTCGGGCAGAGCACCGCGGAGCGCGGCTTCAGGAGATCGCCCGTCGCGGCGAGCTGCGTCCGGCGCTGGGCGCGCGTGAGCAGGGGATTTGCGATGCCGGGATCGTCGATCACCCAGGGCGCCATCGCGAGGAATCCGGTGTCGGGATTCTGGCCGATCCAGGCGTTGCTCGCGGAGAGCGGACCCGGAGACGCGCTCGTGCGCTTGCCGAGGATGCTGCTCTGACCGTCGAAGGTGACGTCGATGAGATTGCCGACCAGCGCGGGCGTGACGTTGTAGAGCAAGTTCGGGAAACGTTGCAGAGCGCCGAAGCCGCCTTCCTTCAGAACGTCGGGACCGTCGTCGGAATCACTGAACGCCCAGGCGCTGAAGGCTTCCGATTGAATGAGGAGGTTGGCGCGCTTCGCATCCCACCGCTCGTTGACGTCCACCATCCACGCGTCCTTCGAGATCACCACGCCGAGTCGGCCGAGCGGGGTGTCGAGAACGTCGAGATCGCGGACCGGCGAGGCCGCGAGTGACAGGAGGTCGAGCTCGAGCGGTACGAGGTACGACTTGTTGATGCTGCCGCGGAGGATGCCGCCCGTCTGGCTCGGCGCGGCGAGCACTCCGCCGACTCCGTCCGGCACCATCACTTCACCGTCGGGTCGAAAGATCATCGTCGTGTTGTGCACCTCGGGCGACGTCGCCTCGTACGCGTAGGGCCGGAGCGGTTCGTCGGGATCGCGGAGCTGCCCGACGCGCGCCGGATCGTCAGCGGCCTCGATGCGGCGAGCCTCGGCGACGTTGACGCCGGCGCTCACGTACACCCCGTACGTCATCGCGATGTCGCGGTACGTCTCGTACACCACGCGATAGTTCACGTCGGTGAGCGCGAGCAGCAATGCCTGGAACATCGCCAGGTTCTGGAACTTCGCCCGGTAGTAGTTGATCCGACTGCTGTACGTGTTGAGGAGCGCCAGGAAGGCGCCGCCGGTCGAGATGGAGCCGCGGGCCGGCGCGCCGCGCGACCCGGTCATCGCCGCCACCAGGCCGACGTCCTCGGGAAAGTTCACCAGGACGAGCGGCGGGGCATTCGGATCCGCGGGCTGGATGTGGCTCACGACGTCGTCGACACCCGCCTGGACGAAGTTCCCGCGATTGGGCAGGGCCGCGTCGACCAGCGCGAACATCTTGTCGCGAAACGCCTGGACGTTCACGACGTCCTCGACGCGGACCTCGTTGCCGACCGCGAAGACGCGCACGGGGACCGCACCGGCCGGATGTGCGGCGAAGAGGACGAGCAGGGAGCACACGACGGCGAAGGACCGGATGGACATGGGGAGTTCCTCCAAACCGTCGTTCTCGCACAGGCCTTCGACCCTGCAAAGGGAAAATCCGGACCGCGCGGACGCCATGGCCCGCACGTCACCCCCCGGGGATACCGTCCGCCGGCCCCGTTCACGTCGGTGCGACCTCTGTGGTACGGTCGTCGCGATGGGTCTCGAGAAGAGCGTGACCGAGAAGATCCTCCACGTTCTGCGCCCCTACGCGTCGAACTGGAACGGCACGCTCGGTCGCGGCGATCTCGTGATCCCGCAGCGCGAGATCCCGCGCGTCATCCACGAGATCCTCGACGCGGTCCACGAGCTCACGGAGGTCCATCGCGAAGCGCCCGAGGGCGAGATCTTCCAGGCGTTGATGGAGACGCGTCGCCTGCCGTCGATCCAGGATCAGCTGACCGCGCTTCGCAAGCGTTTTCTCATCGTCTCGCGGTGAAGCGCGCCTCGTCGACGGCCCAGCACGCGCAGAGCGCGGCGGCCCGCTCGTCGAGCTCCGCGAACATGTCCGCATCGACCAGGCCCGTCGCGAAACAGTCGCTGGCGAACCACGTGCTGCGCACGAGGAAAGCGCGCGCGTCCGCCACCTCGCTGAAGCGAAGGTACTGGAGCTCGAAAAGATAGCGCACGAGCATCCGCAGGAGCTCCGCCGGCGGGTGAACGAACCGCAGCGTGCGGATGTTGTGGCGGACGTACGTCTCGATCTCGGTCCGGTCGAGGAAGCGCTGCGCGAGTACGTTGGCCTGCCAATCCGCAATGCGCGTAAGGAAGAGGCGCACGAGCGCTTCGCCGGGTGTGAGCCCACCGATGCTGAGGTCGGAGAGATCGACCGCCGTGAGCGCGCGCAGCGCGGGCGACATCGCCGCGACCACACGCGTGAACGCTTCGGCCAGGACGCCGCGCCGGGCGGCGAACGCGCGCTCTCCGGCGACACACGGCACCCACCCCGCGTCCACCGCGAGATGCGCCCACTCGTGCACGGTGCGGGCTCCGAGCATCGCCCGTGCATACGGCAGATCCGGACCCGAGAGCCGCTCCATGCCCGGCTCGTCGAGATCGTACGCGATCAGGCCGCGCTCGCGGTGGAGATAGCTGTAGCCGCGCTGCTCCATCTCGGCCGCCGGAGGCGGCAACGCGGCGGGATCGACGAGCGCCGCATGAAAGGCGCGCGTGTGGCGCGCGACGAGCCGCAGATCGTCGCGAACGGCCGCCACGCCCGCGGCGTCACCGCGCTCCAACGCCTCGCGCAGCGCGCCGATGCGCTCGGGATGGGCGGGGTCCCACACGATGCGGCCGTTCCCGCCGGTGACCAGGAGCGGCGGCGCGTCGCGCGCGAGCCAGTCGCCGAGCTCCGCGATCACCCGCGCCGGATCGGCCCGCCAGGCGGCGCGGTAGCCATCGAGCGCGCGG
Source organism: Deltaproteobacteria bacterium (assembly GCA_020848745.1). Taxonomy (NCBI): domain Bacteria; kingdom Pseudomonadati; phylum Myxococcota; class Myxococcia; species Deltaproteobacteria bacterium. The sequence continues at coordinate 7,374 of JADLHM010000012.1, forward strand.
CGTGCCGCCGCGGACCATGCGTCGACGAGCGATCGCGGCTCGCCTTCGAGTGCCCGCGGAACGAGGATGCCGGTCCCCGGGATCGCACGATGTGGCGCTCCCGGAACCGGAGGCGCGAGCGTCTCGTGGCGCAGCCGTCGCAGCCAGGGGAGGGCGCGCGCCACCGCGCGCAGGCCGTCGGCATCGGGGCGGCGCGAACGAGCCGCCGCCGCGGCGAACGCCGCGCACTCCTCGTCCGAACGTTCGAGCCACCAGACCGCGTTGTGCAAGGCCGCCAACGTGGCCTCGCCCGCGAGCGCCATGCGGTCCCCGTGCGCCAGCACGTACGCGCCGAGCTCCGGATGCGACACGCGCGGATCGAAGTCGCACGCGTAGACCGTCCAGGCGCTCGTGTTGAGGATCTGCGCATAGGGGCGAACGCCGTCCTCGCGCAGCACGACGGCCACGTGCCGTATGCGCGGCGGCATCCAGGTGCGCGTCCGGCGCGCGAGATCGGCGCTCCGTTTCCAGTACAGCTGGAAGGATCGGTCGAAGAGCGCTCCCTGCTCTCGCGACCACGCGCCGCGCGACCGCAGCCCGGCGGCGAGCTCGGCGCTCATCCCCGCCGGGCCGAGGTGCTCGATCGGGATCAGGAAGACACGCGGGTCGGCGAAATAGTAGTCGGCGAGCGTCATCGAGTGCCGCTGCCGTCTCGTTCCGCCGACGGTCTTCTGCGCCCCTTGTATTCTCTTAGACGAATCCCAGGTCGAAGTTCGCGCTCCGCCAATAGTGTGCCGGGTCGGAGAGGGCTTCGATGCTGTTGTCCAACGGCAGCAACCCTTGCACCGTTCCCTGCGGCAGGTTCACCCAGTGCTTCAAGACCGTGCCGTAGACGTCACGGAAGTCGGTCGACCGGAACGGATTCGCATCCTGCGTATATTCGGTGTTCCCCTCGTTATCGAGGGCGAGCTCGTTGATGTTGGGGTGGTTTCCGTACACGCCGCCATTCACCGAACCTCCGATCACGAACATCGGACCCTGCGAACCGTGATCGGTTCCGTTGTCGTTCTGGGGGATGCGGCGACTGAACTCGCTCCACACGAGCACACAGACCCGATTGATGACGCCCATCTGCGCCAGGTCGTCGTAGAAGACCTTCAGGGCGGCTCCGAGCTCGGCATGCAGACCGAAGTGCTGACCGTTCTGTTCCGCGCCCCCCTGATCGGAATGCGTGTCGTACCCGCCGTTGCTCACCTGGAAGAAGCGCGCGTTGACGTTCGTCACGCCCTGCTCGACGCCGTTGATGACGCGCGCCACCTCGCGAAGGTCACGCGCCAGGCTGCGGCCGACGTCGGTATACAACTGTTCGAATGGCGCGCGCGCCGGGTCGTTATTGTAGAGGTCGCTGAGCGACTGATACGCCGCCGCGCTCTCGAGCGTCGCGTTGCCGGTGTTGCCGATGTAGATCGCCGACGGCTGCGCGCCGGCGATCCCAGAGAGGTTGAGCTGTCGGAACGCCCATGCCTTCTTGCCGATATCGAGGAGCGGGTCGCCGATGTCGCCGGGATAGTCGCCGTCGAACGGGAACTCGAACCCGTCGAGATCTCGCACGGCGAGTACGCTGGTCCCCGTCTGACGAAACTCGCCGACGACGGAGTCACTGATGTTGACGGCCGGAATCTGACTCCCGTTGTACTGTGATGCCAGGTGGCGGCCCACCCACCCCGTACCCCCCAGAGACCCGAGCGCGAGACCGGCTTGCCAGATCGTGCGCGACTCGTCGTGGGAGAGACTGTACTCGGGGTAGCCGCAGCCCTGGATCACCGCGACCTTGCCGAGATCGTAGAGCGCCTTGAGCCCTCCCGCGCCCGCCCCGTTGTCGAAGAATCCCGCCGGAACGTCGAAGCCCGGATGGATGCCGAGCTGGGCGCCCGTCCCGGGGTCGGTGCCGATCAAACTGCCGGTGAGCTCGGCGGGCGTGATGTTGATGTTGCCGCGGGCGTCGTTGTAGTCGTCGCGCAGCGTCCCACTCCCGTTGGCCGCAGGAATCACGGTATTGAGACCGTCGTTGCCACCGTCGAGAAAGATCACCACAAAATAGCGATTGTTGTCTTCGAGCGCCGCGAACGCGTCCCGCACCCATCCGTTGCCGAGAAGCCGCGGAACGAACAGACTCCCTGCCGTGGCGAGACCGGTCCGCTTGATGAACTGTCGTCGTGTAATGGCCATGGATCGTCTCCTCCCGCCGCTATTGCAGCTGGAACGCAGGCGTTTGCATGAGCAAGGCAAAGAGCCCGTGCAGCTTGCTGTTCCGCGTCTCGTAGTCGTTCAGGTCGAGGGCCGGGTTCACCCCATCGTCGGTGAGGTAGGTTATCAACGTCGCCTCCTCGGCCGCGGTGAGGTCGCCGGTGATTCCCAGAACATCCGTGGCGGCGGTCAGGATGTCGTTCGGATCGCTGAGATCCAGGTCCATGAGCTTGTCGGGACGGAAGCTCGTGCCACCGCCGCCCCGCGCTGAGGTCAGGTCCCGGGCAAAACCGTAGCGCGCCAGCATGGTCGAGCTGCTGACCCACCCCGTCTCCCAGTCCCAACCGAATACGCTCGGCGGGTCGAACAGCACCTGCCCCATGTTCGACAACTGATCCAGCACGCGATTGTAGCTACCGCCGTCGACGTACTGCTCCTTCCCTTTCAGCTTCATCTTCAAGAGGCGCAGCGACGTCACCACGTAGTCGATCGGCCAGCGGACGGATTTCGGTGTCGCGGCGCCGACCGGCGGAACCGCGGTGAGATAGAAGTCGTCGTGCACGAAGATCTCGTGCAACAGGGCGGCCACGTCGAAGCTCGTGTCGAAGCCCGATGCCGTCACGACCGCGTCGATGTACGGCTGATCCGGGCTCGGGTGCGCAAAGTACTCGATCAGCCGCCGCGCAATGCGCCGCGCGACCGTGTTCTTACCCTGACTGTCCTTGTGCTCCAGGATGATGTCGACGACCGTGTCGATCTCCGCTTCGCCTTCCCCGCTCGCGGCGAAATCGCGCCCACCGCCACCGAACCCGCCGGTGTGCTCGAAGATCCGCTTGTTGCCCGCGGGCGACGGCGCGCCGATCGGCAACCCGCGATCCGGCCACTCGTCACTGAAGTCATGCTCGTAGTCTCTGAGATATGCTTCCTTGTCGTAGTCCCACCCCGTGAACGCGCGCGCGATCTGCGCGACGTCCTCCTGCAGGTAGTTGTCCGCTCCGGCCGAGTCCTTCACTCCGAGGGTGAAGAGCTCCATCAACTCGCGCGCGTAGTTCTCGTTCGGAATCTCCTCGTAATTCCTGACCGTATCGAGGAACTCCATCATGGCCGGGTCCTTGTTGACGGCCTTCACCAGGGTTCTGAAGTTTCCCTTGCAGTTCAGGCGGAACAATCGATTCTGCGACGCCATGCGCTTCGTCTCGAAAACCTTGGAGATGCCCGTCGCGAAGTGATCGTGCCAGAACAGCACGAGCTTCTCCTGCAGCGGGCTCTTCACTTTGAGCATGTACTTGATCCATTTGTCATGGAGGTCGGCGTGCTCCCTCCCTCCAGGCTTGAACCCCGAAGGTTTGAAGCCGAGGAGCGCCGTGACCGCGGCGCCGCGCGTCGGATGGGCGTCCAGGAAGGACTGTGCTCCCGCCTGCGACGTGCCGAAGCCCGTGCGCCGCAGCAGATGCCGTGCGTGCGCCAGCGTGAGAGGTGTGCCGTCTGCCATCGTCTCGATCTCCTTTTCGACTCAGCTCATCGGTCGAGTCAGTCCGTTCCCGCGACCCACCCGGTCTCGGGAGCGCCCGCCTGGATCCACAACGTGATGACGTTGATCAGCGTCGCGTCGAGCTTCGGGCGGTCCTTCGGCATGCGATCGCCGAATCCCGGACCCGGAAAGTCGCCGTTCAGCTTGTACAGGATGTAGCTCGTCGCAGGATCACCGGTATTGGCGTCGACTTGCGTGATCCGCTTCCAGCCGAGTGCGTCGGCGTCCGCGTTCGTCGGGGTCCGATTGATCAGGTTTCCCGGAAAGGCGCTTGCCTCGAGGAGCAGGTTCCCGGCGCTGGAGAACGAGTTCGAGTCGTGACAGCCGCTCACCGCGCAGCTCTGGTTGAAGACCTGCCGTTGCACGCGATCGTAGGTGCCGGCGAAGAGCACACCGGGGTCGCAGCCGCCGACGGGCGGGTCGCACACCAGGTCGATCTTGTCCTTGTCGACGAGTATCGTCCCCATGCCCGCGGCGGGGGTCGACTCGGTCACTACCCGGATCTGCTTCTTGCCGCGCTTGCACTTGTCGCCCTTCAACGGACCCTTGATCGGCACGAAGAAGTTGGTCGCTGTCGTGCAGGCATCGCCGGCGTTGTTGGGATACGGCGCGATGTCGCTGTCGATGCGGGTTTGCAGCGCCTGGAACTCGGGGTCGAACTTGGGAGTGCCGTCGTCCACCGCGTGCTCGACGGTGACGAGGCGTACACCGTTCAGCGAGCAGGCGGTCGGGTTGAACGAGCTGTTGACGCATACCGAGACCTGGAAGTTGCAGAGGCCGTTCACGGTCCCATCGAGGTCGCAGGGCTCGCCGTCGGCGCAGCGGATGCTGCGCGGCTTGGTCGCCGGCGTGTTCACGGCGGCGTCGAACGCGGCGAGACAGTCGACCCGGCTGCTACCGCCGCCACCGACGACGATCGCGTGGGCCGAAACCCCTTCGAGATCCATGGCCGCGCAGACGACCAGCGCCATTGCGAGCACTCGAGGGGACATGTGGACCGACATGGAACACCTCCTACCGCGCGACACACCCCGCTTCCGGGAACCAACGAGACGGAACGGCACCGGCTCACGGCACTGTGAGGGGTCGCGCGGAAGCTATCACGGCGGGCCAGTCGTCAGTCAAGGAGAACCACCACGGTCCGTCTCACGAGTTGACCCCTCGCCACACCTCGCCTAGCTCTACGCGATGCCGTCGAAGGGCGAGATCGCGATCGCGGGGCTCGGCCAGACTCGGCAGGGCAAGGTCTACGGCCGCAGCCACATGGGCCTCGCCGTCGAGGCGGTCGAGCTCGCGCTCGCGGACGCCGGCCTCGCGCGCGCCGACCTCGACGGCCTGCTGCTCAACCCGGGCATCGCCTGGGGCAACGCGGCGATGGGATCGTTCATGCTGCAGCAAGCGCTCGGTCTGCGCGACCTGAAGCTGCAAAGCACCATGAACCTCGGGGGTGCGACGGCGGGCGCCATGATCCAGCACGCCGCCCTCGCGATCGCGGCGGGCCTGTGCACGACGGTCGCGTGTGTCTTCTCGGATCGGCCCCTGAAAGCCCCGCAGGAACAGCACGCGCGCGCGGGGAAGCGCGAGGGTTCGGCGGCCTCCTACGCCTTCGCCCGCGGGCTCGACGCGGTGTACGGCCAGTTCGGCATCAACGCCATGTACGCGCTGGTCGCCCGCCGCCACATGCACGTCTACGGCACGACCCAGGACCACCTCGGCGCGGTCGCGGTCGCGCAGCGGCGCTGGGCGAACCGCAATCCGGCGGCACAGCTCCACGCCGTGCCCCTGACCCTCGCGGACTACCACGCATCGCGTTGGATCGTGGAGCCGTTCCACATCCTCGATTGTTGCCTGGTATCGAACGGCGGTGTCGCCGTCATCGTGACGTCCGCCGAGCGCGCGCGCTCGCTCCGGAAGCCGCCCGTCTACGTGTGGGGCATGGGCCAGGGTCATCCCGGCGGCGACCCCTCCGAAACCCTCGTGTCGGGCGCGCCGCTCGCGCGCACGACGGCATTCGCCATGGCGGGGATCGACGCACGCGATGTCCGGATCGCCGAGCTCTACGACTGCTATACGTTCACGGTGCTCGTGACGCTCGAGGACTACGGCTTCTGCGCGAAGGGCGAAGCAGGTGATTTCGTGGCCGCGGGCCATACCGCCCCGGGCGGGAGCCTGCCGGTGAACACCGGCGGCGGCCAGCTCTCCTCGGCCTACATGTGGGGCATGACGCCGCTCGCCGAGGGCATCGTCCAGGCGCGCGGCGAAGCCGGCGATCGTCAGGTCCCGCGTCACGACGTCGTGCTGGTGAGCGGCAACGGCGGCCTCCTCTCGACGCACACGACGCTCGTCCTGAGCCCGCTCCCGTCATGAGCGCCGGTCCCACGATCCCGCGACCCCTGCCCGAGCACGAGGGCGACCTCGCCCCGTTCCTCGCGGCGGCCAGGGAGCATCGCCTGGTGGTGCAGCGCTGCGACGGGTGCGGCATGCTGCGGTTCCCGCCTCGCGAGCTCTGTAGCGGCTGTCTCTCGACGGCGGCGTCGTGGAGGGAGGTCTCCGGGCGCGGCGAGATCTTCAGCTTCAACGTGATGCACCAGGTCTATCATCCGGCCTTCGCGCGCGAGGTGCCCTACGCGGTGGTCGTCATAAAGCTCGCGGAGGGTCCGAAGATCACCTCCAACCTCGTCAACTACCCCGTCGACCGGATCCGCATCGGCATGCCGGTCGAGGTGGTGTTCGAGGACGTCTCCGCGGACGTGACGCTCCCGAAGTTCCGCGGCCGCGCCTGAACGACGCGCCCGCTCCGCCGCGGAAGCGCCAGGGTCGTCAGTTCCCCCCGTACTCGTCGCTCGCCGTCGCCACGTAGTGCTCGAGCATGCGCTGCTCGGCGGCGCGATAGGCGAGAAGCCGCATCATCTCCTGCGCCTGGGGTACGAGCGGCACGGTGGCGAGGAGCCCGACGACATCGGCCGGCGAGAGCTTCTCGATCGCCTCTTCCATGCCGACGATCGCCTCCTCGGGAAGCTCACGGATCTCGAGCGCCTTCAGCGCTTCGAGCAGCATGGAGAACCGTTCCTCGAAGCGCCGCCGAGCCTGGTCCTTGTCGGCGTTGGTACACGTCACGGAGAGCTTCTTCGCCGCCTTGTCGAAGAGGCGATCGAAGGCGCGGAGCAGGGCGTCGCGTCCGGTCATGGTCGTCTCGGTCAGAACTCGACCAGGAACCCCTCGCTCTCACCGCTCTCGACGTCGACGAGCGTGGCGCGGGCGCGGGCGTAGCTGCCGGTCGGGAAGTAGACGAAGCCCTCCGCGTGATCCCCGGGCGCGAGCGTCCCGCTCGGCAAACCGCGTTTGCGCAGCGTCTCTTCGATGGCGCCCGCGGACGGACCCGCGATCCCGGGGTCGAGGTCGGCGGCGGCGGCGCGCGCGATCTTCTGCGCGGCCTCGCGAACGTCCACCTGGCGGACCTTCTCGGTACCGCCGCGCGGACGGAGCTCGATCGCCGCGGGGTCGAGCGTGTAGGTGATCTTGCTGCCGTTCTGCACCGTGACCTTCACCGCGAGCACGCCGCCCGCCGCGAGGTCCTCGCCGAAGTCGAGCTTCGTCTCGAGCGCGAGCTGCGGCTGGATCTTGAACTTCACGCCGCCCTCGGCGGTGCCGCCCGACTGCTCGTCGGCGTAGGCAACGTCGCTCGCCGCATGATCCGCGATCCCCGTGAAGGCGAGGTAGAAACCGCGGGTGAAGGTGAGGTCCTGACTCAAGAGCTGATCCTGCTCGGCCTCGAGCCGAACCTCGGTCGGCTCGCAGGTGATGTGCACCACCCCGTCGGCGCCCGAGGGCCGCCCGGACTCGCGCTCGGTCTTGTTGCCGCGCAGCACGCCGGTTCTCCCGAGCGCGGCGGGCTCGAAGGTCGTCACGGTGTAGCCGAGCGTCTTCATGCTCTGGAACGCGTAGCGGTTGGCCTGATCGCACGTAAGGTTGCTCCGTTGCACGGCATACTGCGAGTGCATCGGGGTGCAGGCGGCCGCCGTCGTCAGCGACGCCGCCACGGCGGCGACCAGAGCCCAGCGCATGGTCGGCATCTACGAGCCCGCGTCACCGCAAGTCAACCGGACGCGGTTGTCTGGCGGAAGAGCGGCCGTTATGGTCCGGCCGCGTGCGCGCGAGCGGCTCCCGCGATCACCGTCACGGCGTGAAGCGCCTCGTCCCGTGGATCGTCACGGCCGTCATCTTCGCGCTGATCTTCCGCCGCGTCCCGATCGCGCGGGTCGTCGACGCGCTCCGGAGCGTCGACGTGCTCGCCTACCTGGCGATCATGCTGCCGTACTCGATCGTGTATCTGCTCATCGACACGTTCTGCCTGACGCGCGTGATCAACTGGTTCAACACGACGATCGCCTACCGTGACGTGCTGCCGATCCGCGCCACGACCTATCTCCTGACGCTCCTCAACTCGCCGCTCGGCCAGGGCAGCATCGCGCTCTACTTGAACCGCCGCGATGGCATCCCATTGCTCGAGGTCGCGAGCTCCGTGCTCTTCATGATGTTCGTCGAGCTCTACCAGCTCGTTTTCTTCTCGAGCCTCGGCGCCGCAATCGCGCCCCGCCGGATCGATGGCCTCTGCTGGGTGTACGTCGCGCTCTACGTCTACTTCGGGGCGCACGTCGCGTTCTTCCGTCTCGCGGGCGACCGCCTCACGCAGGACAAGGCGGCCGGCATGCTGCGGAGCTTTCGCCTGGCGCACCTCCGCCACTACCTGCTGCTCGTCCTCTTCAAGGCACCGAACTTCCTGATGGCGACGATCGTCTACTACTATGCACTCCAGTGCTTCGGCCTGCACCTGTCCTATCTCGAGCTGCTGGTGTTCCTGCCGGTGATCTTCCTGTCCGCGGCGCTGCCGATCGGGGTCGCGCACCTCGGCGCGCCGCAGTACTTCTGGCTGCACTTCTTCGGCGATCAGGCGCCGGAGGCAAGCCTTCTCGCCTTCAGTCTGACGGCCCATGTGACGTTCATGGTGATGAACGCGACGCTCGGGGTTCCCTTCTTGCCGCGAGCGACCCGCGAGCTGTCGTGAAGAGCCCGGTCGCCCGTTCGAGCACTGCCGCGCCGTTCACGGCGGCGACCGCGAACGCGGCCGCGTAGATCGCGGCGTCGACCGCCGCGTGGTCGAGCGCCACGGCGGCCGTCGCCGCGCCAACGATCACGTAGTTCAGCACGCCGCCGACCGCGCCCGAGCGGCTCCCGATGAGCTCGAGGGCCGCGACCGAGCCGGCCCGCCGCCACCCGTCGAGCACGTAGAGCGTGAAGGCCAGCATCGCGGCCCCCGGCAGGATCCACGGCACGCGCCACTCGGCGGCGAGCACGAGAAACGCGGGGAAGAGCAGCAGCGCGTCGGCCCCGTGGTCGAAGAGGCGACCGCGACGCGACGCCGTGTCCGCGGAGCGCGCGAGCGCGCCGTCGACGTAGTCGGTAGCCGCCGCGGCGACGTAGATGGCGAAGGGCATCCACCCGACGTCCGCGCGCGCTCGACCGAGCTCCCACGCGAGCACCGGCGCGAGGACCACCCGGAGCGCCGTGCACACGTCGGCGGCGTGCCTCACTCGCGCTTCGCTCCCTCGAAAACCGTGATCGGCTCCTTCGGACCACGCTGGCGGCGCAGGAGCACGTAGAGCGCGCCGGTGCCGCCATCGGCCGGACGCGCCGACGCGAATGCGAGGGTCGCGCGCCCGATCCGCCCACGCGCAAGCCAGCTCTTCAACCGCTCCTTGAGCACGGGGACGTTGTCCTTCGAGTTCCGGCCGCGACCGTGCACGATCAACACGACGCGCTTGCCCTCGGCGACCGAGCGCATGACGAACCGTTCGACCTCGACGCGCGCCGCCGCCGCCGACATTCCGTGGAGGTCGATCATCGCCTGATAGGCGAACTCGCCGCGCCGCAGGCGCTTCAAGATCCGCGCGTCGAAACCGACGACGGCGCCCTCCACATACTCGGTCGAGTCACTGAGGTCGAAGCTGCTCGTGCCCTTCACGAGCTCGACGAGCGCACCGAACGCCTCGGCGTCCTCGTCGATCGTCGCGCGTGTCGTGAGCGTGGTCGGCGCGGGAGCATCCACGCGCCCGTCGGCTCGAAGCCGTCGGACGTCGGCCATGGCGGCGGCAAAGGACGTGGCGTCGTCCTCGTCGGCAGGGGACGCGGACGCGGGAACGACCGGAGGGCGGGGCGGCGAGGGCATGCGACGCTCGGGCGGCGCTGCGGAGCGCGGGCGCACCAGCGTGCCAAGCCTCTCGAACGGCGCGTGGAAGGGCTTCGTGGTCGTCTTGGCGGGAGCCGGTGGCGGCGGGTGCCGGCGACGTCGCGACATGGTAGGCCTGCCGGAGCGGAGGATAGGGGGTCGGCCACCGACCTGCAACGGGATCGCGACGCCGCCCCGCGACGCACGTTGGGAGCGCACCCATGAACGACACGATCGCCGCCCTCGGGCTCGCGCTCGGCACCGCTTTCACGGCCGGGCTGAACCTCTACGCGACCGTCGCCGCGCTCGGTCTCGCCGCCCAGGCCGGCGCCATCCAACTGCCGCCGGACCTCCAGGTGCTCGCGCACCCGGGGGTGATCACGCTCGCCCTGGTGCTCTACGTCGTCGAGTTCTTCGCCGACAAGGTCCCCTACGTCGACAGCGCGTGGGATGCCGTACACACGTTCATCCGCGTGCCGGCCGGAGCGATCCTCGCGGCACGGGCGTTCGGTCCGGTGAGCCCGCCCCTCGAGCTCGCCGCCGTCCTGGCGGGAGGCAGCATGGCGTTGGCGGCGCACGCGACCAAAGCGACGACCCGCCTCGCGCTGAACGCGAGCCCCGAGCCCTTCAGCAACTGGGTCGCGAGCGTCGCCGAGGACGCGACCGCGCTCGTCGGCGTGTGGCTCGTGTTCAACCACCCCCTCCTGATGCTCGGGTTCCTCGCGGCGTTCGTGATCGGGGTCGCGTGGATGGCGCCGAAGGTCTGGCGAGGCCTACGGAGTCTCTTCCGCCGCCTCGGCGGTCGCGACGACGGTTCGGGAGCATCGCGGCAGAGCCGCGCTCCCGAGGGCACGGGGGAGGCACCCTCGGGAGCGTCCAGCAAGGAGGGGTAGGGTTACTGGTGCGGCTCTGCTGCGACCATCGCCTCGGAGGTCAGGCGATCGCCGTTGATCGGTGCACTGGTCTCGCGGCGGGGATTGCCGCGACGCGCGAGGGCTTCGATCGCGCGGCGCGCGAGCTTGCTCGGCTTGGCGTGGCCGTTCTCCCAGCGGTTCACGGTGGAGAAGGTGACGGCAACGGCGTGGGCGAACTCCTCCTGGGTCATGCCCAGCCGGATCCTGAGCTCTCGGATGCTCCGGTGCACGTTTTCGTCGGTCATGGGGGGTCTCCTTCGTGGTTTCTCGTATAGTGGCACGCAGCGGCGCGGCTATAGGCGTGTTCAGCAAGGGTCGGACCATCGGGTCCGCTCGGCTAAGCGCCTGAGATCACGCGCTTTTCATCGCGTGTGCCGTGTGCCAGCGCGATGCTGACACAGCCGCGGGTGCCAGGAGCGCCCGGCGCTGCGGAAAATTCCCCGGCCTGCCCCCACGTGCTATGCGTGCTCGGATGCCCACCCCACAGGAGTTGCTCGAGGTGCTTCGTCGCGTGAAGTACCCGGGCTTCAACCGCGACATCGTGTCGTTCGGCATGGTGCGGGACATCCAGGTCGGCTCGCGGAACGTCACGATCGAGCTCTCGACGACCTCGGAGAACGCGGAAGCGATGGACGCCATTCGGCACGAGGTCGCGCACCTCGTACGGGAGGCAACCGGGTTGGCGGTCGAGATCGTCGTCGAGACGACGCGTCTCGCCACGCCGCCGCCGTCGGCACCGCGCCCGAAGCCACAGATCCCCGGGGTCGGCGCGATCGTCGCGGTCGCGTCCGGCAAGGGCGGCGTCGGGAAATCCACGGTTGCGGCGAACCTCGCGTGCGCGCTCGCGGCCAAGGGACTGCGCACCGGCCTCCTCGACGCCGACGTCTACGGTCCGAGCGTCGCCACGATGCTCGGAATCGAGGGAGCGCCACCGGTTCGGGAGGACCGTCGCATCGTCCCCGCCGAGCGCCACGGGATCCGCGCGATCTCGATGGGCATGTTCCTCGGCGAACGCACCCCGGTCATCTGGCGGGGCCCGATGGTGACCAAGCTGATCACCGAGTTCTTCCGGAACGTCGTCTGGGGAGAGCTCGACTACCTGATCCTGGACCTGCCGCCCGGCACCGGCGACGCGCAGCTCGCCGTCGCGCAGCAGGTGCCGCTCGCGGGCGGGGTCGTCGTGACCACGCCGCAGGACGTTGCGCTCCTCGACGTTCGCCGCGGCATCACGATGTTCGAGCAGCTGCAAGCGCCGGTTCTCGGCGTCGTCGAGAACATGAGCTACCACCTCTGCGGCGGCTGCGGCGCGCGCGCCGAGATCTTCGGACACGGCGGCGGCGAGAGGATGGCGCGTCAGTTCGGCGTGCCGTTCCTCGGCGAAATCCCGCTCGTGCGCGCGATCCGCCTGGCGGGCGACGCGGGAACGCCGATCGTCGTCGCCGATCCGGCTCATCCGCAGAGCCGAGCCTTCGGCGAGATCGCCGGAGCGGTCGATGCCCAGGTCCGCGAGCGCGCGGCGGGCATCGTCACGCACTGAGCCTCTCCCCGTCGTGACCCCGCCGATCCGCCAGATCCGCCCCGGTGTGTCGGCGGTGATCTTCGACGAGCACGGCCGCATCCTCCTGCAACAGCGGACCGACAACGGCCTCTGGGGCTTGCCCGGCGGCGCCGTCGAGTTCGGTGAATCGGTCCTCGAGGCGCTGCGCCGTGAGGTCGACGAGGAGACCGGGCTCACGATCGAGGTCGAGCGTCTGGTCGGCGTCTACTCCCACCCCGATCACCACCAGATCATCACATACGCCGACGGCGGCGTGTTTCACTTCGTTACCACCTGTTTCGCGTGTCGGCCGACCGGCGGCACGCTCACGCTCGGCGACGAGACGTCCGGGCTCGCGTGGTTCGGTCCACTCGCATGGCCTTCGAGCCTCATGCCCGTCCATCGGGTGCGCATCGACGACGCCTTGGCGCGGGCCGCCTCGCCTTTCGTCCGCTGACCTATCTCGGAGCCTGCGGATTCACGTCGGCCCGCAGCTCGCCGATCCGCCGCATGAGCTCGCCGGCGAGCCGCGCCTGCTCCTCGCGCGAGCGCGCGGCTCCGCGCGGGATGGCGAGCGGCTCCCCGTACGCGATGCGCACCGGATGGGGTCGCGGCAGACGCGCGTCGCGGGGAAAGGCCTCGAAAGCTCCCCGCACGCCCACGGGAACGATCGGCACCCCCGCGCGCGCCGCGATCGCGACGACGCCGGGCTGCGCCGGCAGCAGCGCCCCGTCCCGCGTGATGGCGCCTTCCGGGAAGACGCCGACGATCTCGCCGCGCTCGAGGGTCGCGAGCAGCTGGCGCACGGCGGAGAGCTCGATCGCCCCGTCGCGGATCGGAATCACGCCGAGGTGCCGATAGAGCCCCGAAAGCCCCGTCTGATCGTAGAACTCGCGGCTCAGGACGAAGCGGATCGGACGCTCGACGAAGCGCGCGACGAAGACCCAGTCGAGCAGCGACGAGTGGTTCCCCGCCACGATGAACGGGCCCTCGGGCAGCGCGTCGTGCCCGGTCGCACGCAGCGAGAAGTACGCGTCGGCGACGGGCGAGAGGATGCGCTTGATGGCGAAGTAGAGCGCATCCGGCATGGCGTGCGTTTCCTAGCACGGATGCTACAAGCCCCGCATGGAGCAGCTCACCGTCGGCGAATACTTCGACCGCGCTGCGCTCGGGATGGGCGAGCGCGAGGCGGTGGTATTCGTCGATGCGCACGTGCGTTGGCGCTATCGCGATCTGCACGCCCACGTGACCCAGGTGGCGAAGGGCCTCATGGGCCTCGGCGTCGACGCGGGGGACCACGTGGCGCTGTTCGCGAGCAACCGCGTCGAATGGGTGCTGGTGCAGCTCGCGGCCGCCAAGGTCGGAGCGGTGCTCGTACCGATCGATCCCGCGGCCGGGGCCGAAGACCTGGCACACGTCCTCGCGCACTCCGACGCCGCGACGCTCTTCCTGGTCGACCGCGTCGACGAGGTGAGCCTCTACGACGTGCTGCTCGAGGCTTGCCCGGATCTCGCAAAGGCCCGCCCCGGCCATCTCTCCAGTCGCCGCTTTCCGATCCTGAAGCGCGTCGCGCTCCTCGGCAACGCCGACCGCCTCCCGGGCACGATCACGTGGTCGGAGGTGCTCGCCGGCGGCGCCGGCATCACGAGCCACCTGCTGCGCCGCCGCCAGGACTCCGTCGAGCCCGCCGACGTCGCGATCATCCAGTACACGTCAGCGACGACGGGCGCGGCCAAAGGCGTCGAGCTCACCCATCTGAACCTGGTCAACGAAGCGATCGCCGTCGGCGACTGCATGCGGCTCGGCCGCAGCGACCGGCTCTGCGTGCCCGTGTCGTTCGCGCGGCCGTTCGGCAGCGTCATCGGGACCCTCGGAGCGCTCGGAAGGGGCGCGGCGATGGTCGTGCCCGCGGAGCATTTCGACGCCGGGAAGATGCTCGCAACGCTCGCCGTTGAGCACTGCACCGCGCTGAATGCCGAGCCGCGCCTGCTCGGCTCGGCGCTCCGCCACCCCGCTGCCATCCGCCTTGACTTCAGGTCGCTCCGCACGGGGGTGATCGCGGGCGCCGAGGCATCCGTCGGCCTCGTACCCGAGGTCGCCGCCCGCCTGCACCTGCCCGACGTGACGGTCGCCTACGGACAGACCGAAACGACGGCGGTCGTGACCCAGACGCGCACCAACGACCCGATGGATCTGCGCGCGACGACGGCCGGCCGGTCGCTCCCCGACGTCGAGGTCAAGATCGTGGATCCGGCGAGCGGGGTGGAAATTGCCGCCGGCGGCGAAGGCGAGCTCTGCTGCCGCGGCTTCCCGGTGATGCGCGGCTACTACAAGATGCCCGAGCTCACGGCGACGACGATCGGCGGCAACGGCTGGCTCCGCACCGGAGACCTCGCGGTCATGGACCGCTTCGGCTACTGCACGATCACCGGACGGCGGCCGCTCAGATCTTCATGAGACCGCGTCGCGGCGCCGCCGTGCCGAAGGTAGCGATCGACGATCTCCTGATCGGCCGGGACACCCCAGACGAAGGGATCGATCGACCTCGCCCATCCGCGTGTCGGCGAACTCCTCGAGCCAACGCGCACGGGCACGCGCCACCGCGCCCGACGGCCGAACCGGCAGCTCGGGGTGGCGGTCGTCGAGGTATTCGCAGATCACCGTCGAGTCCGTGAGGGTGATCTGGTCGTCCGTGAGAACGGGGATCCGACGTATCGGGCTCGCGTCGTTCCCCATGAAGGGAATGATCGGGTCGATCTCGTAGGGGATGCCCTTGAGATCGAGGACGACGAGAACCTTGCGGACGTACGGCGAAACGTAGCTCCCGACGACTCGTACGGATTCGCGCGTGCCGACTTTAGTAGCCGGCCGCACTCCCCGAAGGGAGCCCTCGAGGCGACAGGCCCTCTAGGGGAGCTGCGCGCCGCGGAAGTTGCCGGTGAGCCGTACGCGACCGCTATTGACGAGATGGGCCACGACGCTCACCTGCTCGGCCTCGGAATCGGTCACCTCCGCGACGGCTTCGATCAGATCGAGGAGCGTGAGCTGCGACTGCGTATCCATGGCGGCCTCCTGACGTCCGTCGCTGCGGGCGGGCGTACCAATCGTTCGCGGTTCCGTTGACGACGTGTGCAACGTACGTGCCGACCTCGACTTCGCCGGGTGGAAGCAGGGTTACGATCGTGAAGCCGGGAGTGGGCATGACGAAAGCGTGGCGCTCTGTCAGGCGGCGGCCGACGAGCGCGCCACCTCCAGTGCAAAGTTGCCAATTTGCGTCTGCGCGACCGGCAAACGAAGTGACACGCGTGTTCCCTTGGCAGGCGCGCTCTCGACCTCGAGGGTGCCGCCGAGGAGCTCGCTGAAGCGGTGCGCCAACGTGAGGCCGAGGCCCATACCCCCGAAGGGCCGGGTGATCGAGCCTTCGACCTGCCGGAAGTCTTCGAAGATGACCGACTGCTCGGCCAAGCTCATGCCCACACCCGTGTCGCTCACCCTGATCTCGATCCCGGCGGGCCCGGTGTCGGCCGAGAGGAGGATCTCGCCGTGGATCGTGAACTTGGCGGCGTTCGACAGCAGATTCAGCAGGGTCTGCCTGAGTTTCCCGCGATCCGTCTCGATGACCGGCACCCGCGGGTCGACTTCCCAGGCGAAGCGGATCGGCTTGTCGTCGATCAGCCGTCCGACCCAGGGTTCGATCTCCTCGAAGAGCTCGCCCAAGGACACGGTTCCCCGCCGGAGCATGGTCTCGCCGGCGACGACCGAGGAGTACTCGAGGAGGTTGTTGACCGAGCACGTGAGGGTGACTGCGTTCGCCAGGATGCGCCCGTTCATCTCGGCCCGCTCGGCCTCACGGAGACCCTCGATCGAATCGAGGACCTCGGCGTAGCCGAGGATGGCGTTCAGTGGCGTCCGCAGCTCGTGCGAGACGTTCGCCAACATCTCGTTCTTGAGGCGGCGCGCTTCGCTACGCACGACCCGTTCGCGGTCGAGCCCGTGGAGCGAGCACACCCCGAGACTCGCCGCCACGGCGAGGGCGACGAGCACGCAAGCCGTCTGGAAGGGAGAGGCGAACGATTGGCAGACGAGGATGCCCGCCGCCGCTACGGCGACGGCGATCAGTTGCACGAGGACGAGGACGCGGCGGCGGGACATCTCGACGGTCGCTGGAGCAACCGCCATGCCGCCGGAAATCCTAAGGAACTACGACGAGTTGCCGATACGCTTTGCCAGGGCGCAGTGCCGAGTGCGCGCACTCTGTGCCAGGGAGCTTACCCTCCTGGCACTCAGAAGATCGAGTCGCGCTCCCCGAGGAGCCCGCGTACCATGCCCTGCACGCAGCGGCGCACCCGCTCGGCGAGGGCCCGGATCGCAGTCGCGTCGAGGCGACCCGGCGACACCTGGTCGAGGACGATCGGCCTCCCGAAACGAATCCGCCATTTGCTCGGCAGCGGGATGAGGCCGAGCGGACCAAGGAAGGGAAAGAACGGCGTGACCGGCAGATAGGGCGCCCCGAAAAGGTTTCCGATGGCCTTCAACCGTCCGACGAGCGGGTAGATTTCCTCGGCGCCGACCACGGCCACCGGCACGATCGGCGCGCCGAAGCGCAGGGCGAGCCGCACGCAGCCCCCGCTGAAGGGCTGCAGCACGTAGCGCTCGGAGTAGAGCTTCGAAAGTCCGGATACGCCCTCGGGAAAGAGCCCGATCAGCTCCCCCTTGGCGAGCAGCCGGGCGGCGTTTTCGCGGCTCGCCACGACCCCTCCGGCCTTGCGGTAGAAGTCGGGGACCCAGG
Organism: Deltaproteobacteria bacterium; assembly: GCA_020848745.1. Taxonomy (NCBI): domain Bacteria; kingdom Pseudomonadati; phylum Myxococcota; class Myxococcia; species Deltaproteobacteria bacterium. Next base: position 24,597 of record JADLHM010000012.1, read on the forward strand.
GCAGATTCTCGACGAAGCGATCGTAGAGGAAACGTGCCGCCCGCGGGTGGCTGGCCTCCTCGAGCGCGTACGCGATCATGGTGGCGTCGAAGGGCAACGCGCCGGAGTGGTTCGCCACCAGGATCACGGGACCGCTACGCGGAACGTTGCGTGCCCCGCGGGCCTCGACGCGCCAGTAGTTCTCGTAGAGCAGCCGGAAGAGGGGCAGCACGCGGGCGCGGAACTCGGGATCGAGCCCGAACTCGTCGGGGACAGGGCGGCGAGCGCCCGGCTTCGAGGTTCGGCGTCGAACCATGCGCGGCGACGCTTGCGCCGCGAGCTTCCGCTTCCCTTCGACCACCTCGAATCACCTCCGCTGCAGGCGGCTGGAAGTAGCAACGCGCCCCGAAAGTGACAAGACGCGCGACCCCGATCAGGCGAAGCGCCGCATTACGCGACGGAAGAAGCGCGGCGCCGCCGCCTTCAGGACGGCCCCGATTGCGTAGGTCGCCGGCACCGTGACCTCCGGGAGGTCGCGAGTCACCGCCCGTACCACGGCCGCGGCCACGCGCTCGGGCGGGATGGCACGCGCCCGTGCGCCGGGGGGAAACGCGACAAAGGATGCGTGGTCGAAAAACGGAGTGTCGATGATGCCGGGGTTGACCAACGTGACGCCGACACCCGTGCCGTCGAGCTCGAGGGCGAGGCTCTCGCTGAAACCGGCCAGGGCGAACTTCGAGGCGCAGTAGATCGTGTGGTTGCGGGAGCCGATCCTGCCGGCGATCGAGGCCACGTTCACCATGTAGCCGCGTCGGCGCGCGAGCATTCCGGGAAGCACCTCGCGCGTGAAATGCAGCGCCGCGTGCAGGTTGGTCTCGAAGACGGCCGCAACGTCCTCCGGACCGCTCTCGAGGAACCCGAGGTAACGTCCGACGCCGGCGTTGTTCACCAGGAGGTCGACCGGTCCGAGGCTGGTGCCGACGGCCTCGACCGTCGCCGCGATCTGCCCGGGATCGCGAACGTCACACGCGAAGGGCGCCGCACCGCCGCCGATCTCGGCCGCCAGCATCGCCAGCCGATCGGCGCGACGGGCGACGAGCGCGACCCGCGCCCCCGCCGCGGCGAGCGAGCGGGCGACGCTCGCGCCGATGCCGCTCGACGCTCCGGTGACGAGCGCGGTCGCGCCGGCGATCTCCACCAGCGGCATTCTGTCCCGGCGAAAGGCGATTTGCCACCGCGGGAGGCCTCCAGTAGCACCGGGCGCGATGCGCGCGCGCGACCTCGACGTGCTCGGCTTTCCGAAGATCCTGGAGGCTCTCGCCGCACTGGCGGTCTCGACGCCGGGCGCCGAGATCTGCCGACTGCTGGCGCCGCTCCCGGAGCGGGCCGTGGCCGAGCAGGCGCTCGCGCGCCAGTGGGGCTTCTTCCGTCTACTCGAAGTGGCGGGTCCCCTCCCGCTCGCCTTCTTCCCGGACATCCGTGAATCGCTGGCGCTCGCGCGCCGCGAGGGCGCGGTGCTGCCGGTAGACCGCCTGGTCGAGATTCGAACCGTCCTGCGCCAGGTCGAGACCCTGCGCCGCTTCCTCGCGGGCAAGGTAGCCAGCCATCCCGTGCTCGCCGACCTCCCCCGTCGCCTGCGAGCCCTCCCCGAGCTCGAAGCGGCGCTTTCCCGTATGCTCGACGACGCGGGCCTCCTCCGCGATGACGCGAGTCCGCGCCTCGGCGAACTCCGGGCCGCGACCCGCGATCTCCGCCAGGACCTCGAGGAGCGTCTCGGTCGTCTGGTGGCGAAAGGCGGCGAGGCGAGCGGCATCGCCGACCGCTACGTCACGATCCGTAACAACCGGTTCGTGGTGCCGATCCGGGCCTCGACGGCGGCGCGCACCCCCGGCGTCGTGCAGGACCGATCGGCCTCGGGCGAGACCCTCTTCGTCGAGCCGATGTTCGCGATCGATCTCAATAACCGCCTGCTGTTGCTTCGCAAGGAAGAAGAGCAGGAGGAGCAGCGACTCCTCCTGCTGCTGACCGCCCAGGTCGGCGCCGTCCGGGACGAGATCGGGCGCGCCGCCGCCGCCCTTGCCGACGTCGATGCTCTCCACGCCGGCGTCTTGCTCGCACGCCGCCTGCGGGCGACGAGTCCGGCGTTCGGGGACGGCACGATCGACCTCCGCCGCGCCCGCCATCCGGAGCTCGTGGTCGGCGGTCAAGCCGTCGTACCCATCGACATCCGCCTGGAGCGCGGCAAGCGCGCCCTCGTCGTGAGCGGCCCGAACACCGGTGGCAAGACCGTGGCGCTCAAGACGCTCGGCTTGCTGACGCTCATGGCGCGAGCGGGGATCCTCATCCCCGCCGACGAGGGCAGCGTCGTCCCTTGGGTGGAAGGCGTCTTCACGGATCTAGCCGACGACCAGAGCATCGAGCGCAACCTCTCGACGTTCTCGTCGCACGTACTGAACCTGGTCGACGTATTCACGCGTCTGGCGCCCCCCGCGCTCGTGCTCCTCGACGAGCCCGGGGGCGGCACGGATCCCGAGGAAGGCGCCGCGCTCGCAGTCGCCCTCGTCGATCGGCTGATCGCGCGCGGCGTCCTGGTCGGCGCGGCGACGCACTACGCGCTGGTGAAGCTCTACGCCTTGAACGAACCGCGTGCGGAGGTGGTGGCGGTGGACGTCGACCCGGTGAGCTTCACGCCGCGTTATCGACTCGTCTACGGATCCGTCGGCGAAAGTCTGGGCCTCGCCATGGCACGCCGTCTCCGCCTCCCCGTGGACGTGATCGACGCGGCCGACGCCGGACGCGCGACCGCGGTGCGCGTCCTCGCCGACGCGATCGCGAAGCTCGAGGAAAGCCGGCGGCGGCACGAAAACGAGCGCGCGGCCCTCGAGGAGGAGCGCCGTGCGCTCGCCGAGCTCGAATCGCGACACGCGGCGCTCGTGGCGGAGCTCACCGACCGCCGACGGCAGCGCTGGGCGAGCGAGCTCGACGAAGCGCGGGCCTTCGTGCGCGCGCTCAAGGCCGAGGGTCGCGCGGTGCTGGAAGCGGTGCGCCGGCGCGGCCCGGAGGCGAGCCGGACACTCGCGGAGTTCGGTCGCAAGGCCGCGGCGGCGATCAGCGACCGTGCCGGCGCGACGCAGACGCCGGAGCCGGACGACGAGCCGCCCGCGCTCGGCGACAACGTCGAGGTCCGGGGCACCAGCATTCGCGGCGAGCTCTTCGAGATCCAGGGAGAGACGGGGCGTCTTCGAAGCGGCGGGCTCACCTTCCAGGCTCCCATCGCGAACCTCCGCCGGCGCCTGCCGGATGCGCCGCCTGCCGGCGTAACACCGCGGCCGCACCGACCGGCCGCGACCGACGAGCCAGCGAGCGAGCTGCATCTCGTCGGCATGCGGGTGCGCGAGGCGCTCGGCCGTCTCGAGCATTTCCTCGACCAAGCGCAGGGTGCCGGACTCCCCTCGGTGCGCATCGTGCACGGACTTGGAACGGGCGCCCTCAAGCGCGCGGTGACGGAGTTCCTCGCGCGCACCGCCTATGCGACCGCGTTCCAGGACGCCGAGCCGAGCGCCGGCGGTCCCGGCGTCACCGTGGCGTCGTTGCTGTGATGCATGGCGCAGACTCCTGTCAGCTAGCCGCGCACCGCACCTACGAGGACGATCGGTCCGGTCGGCACGGCCGACCCGCCGACGGGCTCGATCGAGACCGCGAACGCCGTGATCTCGTCCGGTGCGGCGAGAGTCGGGACGCTCATCGCGACGCCGCGCCGGGGATCGACCTTGATGAGGCCGGCCGGCTCCGGCGGCTTGCTGCCGCGAATGGCCCACAGCTCGTAGGTCGCGCCCTCGGGGGCGGAAGCGACTCCGGTCAGCACGAGGCCCGCGTTGCCGGAGCCCGCATCGAGAAGTACGCGACCCGTGCCGGCGCGTCCTCCCTGCGGTGCGAGCGCAGCGCTCATCACCCGCGGCCCGCCCACGAGGCGCAGGATCTCCGTCTGCGCCTCGAGCGCGTCACGGACGCCGGCGATCGTACGCGCCTGCTCGTCGAGCCGGGCCGCCAGCATCTGGTTCTGGCGCGTGAGCGCGGCCACCTCCCCGTTGCGTGTCCCGGTGCGCCGAATCTCCGACGCGAGGAGACCCGCCATCACGAGGGCGACCGCCGCCGCGGCACCGATGAGGCCGGCGCGGCGTATGCTTCCGCCAGCGCTTCGAGCGCGACGTCGTCGAAATCGTCGTTCGTCCGGCCCATCGTCGGTTCAGTCTCCATGACCCTCGCGTCCGAGAAGCGCGCGCAGCCGTTGCACACCGTCGCGAATCCGCGTTTTGTCGCTCGATGCTCACGCGGATCTTCGAGCGTTCTCCGTCGACAGCGCGGCCGGCGGATTGCCTCGCGCACCAATCCGAGGCCTGCTGCCGACGCGTAGGAGGACGCATGGCCGCCCCAGTGTTCGATCTCGACGCCTACGTCAGCCGGTCGCGAGCGGTGGACCTGCAGTCGATCCCCTGGGATCAGGTGCCACGGCATTCCTTCGCCGCCGCCCGCAAGGTCGACGCAACGATCCGGACGCGCCCCGGCTTCGCGGACGTCCCACTCCTCGAGGCATGGATCAGTCGCGCAACATCACGCCGCGGAACTCCGCCCAATGGTGGCCGAGGTGCTCGAGCTCGTCCTTTTCGATCGCCTCGCGCGCGGCCTTGAACATCACCTCCTCCTCGCGGGCGAGATGGCGGCGCGTGACGTCGAGGAGCGCACGGATCTGCTCGCGGAGCGCGTTCGGGTCCTCGAGGCGGAACATCGCGCGGATCTGCTGGTCCATGAGCTCGTGCTCGTGGCGAAGGCATTTCAGGGGACCGAGCGACCCGATGTGCTTCTCGTAGGGCTGGAACAGCGTCTCGTCCTCGATGCGCGCGTGTCCGAGGAGGGTGATCGCGAGCGGCTCGCAGGCCGCACGGAGTTCCGTCGCCGTCTGGTAGCGCTCGAGCACTTCCTCGAGCTGCTCCACCAGCAGATGCACGACCCCGTGCTCACCGAGCAGTGCCTGCGTCACGTCCATGGTCGTCGCCCTTTCCGGCTCACGCCGAGCCTTCGGCATCTCGTATCAACATCGTCAGCTCCGAGGCGTCGACCGTATACCGCTCGGCGCAGAACTCGCACCGCACATCCGCCTTGCCTTCGTTCTGGACCATGTCCTCGATCTCTCCGGCGCCGAGAAGCAGGAGCGCGCCGAGCACGCGCTCGCGGGTGCACGAGCAGGCGAAGCGGACAGGCGCATCGGCAATGCGCCGGACCTCGAGGCCGGCGAGCACGGCAGCGAGAATATCGTCCGGTCCGGCGCCGTTGCGGATCAGCGAGGTCACGTGCGGCAAGGCGGCAACGTTGCGCTCGACGAGCTCCGTCAGGTCCGGTGCAGCCCCGTGCAGGATCTGCACCAGGAAGCCGCCCGCGGCGCCGACCGTGCCGTCGACGTTCACGAACACGCCGAGCGCCGTCGCCGACGGCATTTGCTCCGACGTGACCAGGTAGTGCGCGATGTCCTCGGCGATCTCGCCGGACACGAGTTTCATGACGCTCCGGTACGGCTCTTTGTTCCAGGGCTGCGTCCGCATGACGCAGAGCAGACCCTCGCCGATCGCGCCGGCGACGTCGAGCTTGCCGTTCCTCGACGGAAGATGCGTCCCGGGGCGGGAAACGTAGCCGCGCACGCGGCCGTCGCCATTGGTCGTCACCATGACGCGCCGGAGCGGGCCGTCGCCCACGAGCTCGATCGAGAGTCCTTCCTCGTCCTTCATCGTCGCGCCGAGAAGGAGCCCGGCGGTGAGGGTCCGGCCGAGGGCCGCCGTTGCCGTCGGATAGGTACCGTGACGGAGGCGAGCCTCCTCCACGACGTCGGTCGTGATCGCGGCCATCGCGCGGATCGTCTCGCCTGCCGCGCTCGCGCGCAGGAGAATGGCGCCGTTGCCGCTCATTTGGCCCCTTTCGCGGCGCGCGTCGCGTCGAAAGGCACCGCCAATGTGCGCGGCGGCAGGCACGTCTCCTCGTTGCACGCCTGATAGCCGAGCGTGGCATCGAAGTGCCCAGGCGGCACCCCTGCCACGCGCACGCCGATCGTGAAGGTACCCTCGTAGAGCCTGAGGGCGGTTCCCGGCGCGAAGCCGAGCCCGTGAATCACGGGCTCCGGATAGCGGATGCTCTGTACCGTCACACCGGACGGCGGCGTGATCTCGAGCGTCGTCGGAATCAAGTACGGGCGGTCGGGGTCGTTGGAGTTCACATGCCAACCCTTCTCGATCGTGACGGTGAGCGCGAGCTCCGACGGGCTCGTGCCGCTTCCGCCGGTCGTCACGCGCCAGGCGGCATCGAGGGTCGGACCCCCGGCGGCGACCGGCGACCACCACGTGACGACGCCGAGCACCGCCGCACCCAGCACCGGGCCGATCACGCGCAGAACTCCGCGAGCCCGCGGACGAAGGTTGCTTGCGGCGGGTAGCGCATCCGGATACAGCCTCGCGCCCATATGCGGATCACGCGAACGCTCCTGGTCGCCTTGCTCGCCTGGCTCGTCTCGACGACGTCGGCGTCCGCGGATGGTTCGTGCCTCGAATTGCGCGAGTGGGGCGTACGCGCGGGCGGCGGCATCAACTCGTCGAGCCTGATTCAGTACTACGCCATCCATCCGTACTGGGGCCTTTCGCTGTGGGATCCTGCTTCGAGGTGGTTCGAGAAGTACGGCATCCGAGCATTGTGGATGATCGAGCCTTGGGCCGCGTACGTCAACGACGACAACGGGAGGCACAAGACCGACAGCTTCGAGATCGGCATGAACGCCCTCTTCGTCCGCTTGGTGTTCGGCGAGGCGACGCTGCGGCCGTTCATCGAAGCCGGGGAGGGCGCCGTGTACACCGACCTCCGCAAGCAGGATCTCGGGACGCGGCTGCAATTCACGTCGACCATCGGCGGCGGGCTCGAGTACGAGGTGCGCCCCGGAGTGGCGGTCGGCCTGCAGGCTCGATTCCGGCACATGTCGAACGCCGGCATGGCGAGCAGCAACCCCGGCATCAACACGGTGTACGGACTGATCGGTCTCACCTTCCGCTGACGCGGGCTCAGCGCAGCTTCGCGACCTTCCCGCCCACGGTCTCGTCGGGCGACTCGTTCGGCGGCGTCGTGTCGAGCGGCACCCGCTCGACGATCTCGAGGCCGTATCCCGGCAGGCTCACGAGGCGGCGTGGATGGTTGGTGAGGAGCCGGATCTTGCCGACGCCGAGGTCGCGCAGGATCTGGGCGCCGATGCCATAGTCGCGGAACTCGTTCAGCCGAAGTCCCGAGGTGGTGCTCGGCTGTCCGCTCGTTCCGTCGCTCGCCGCGAAGAGGTCGACGCCGTGCTCCTCGCGCCGGAGATAGAGCACGACGCCGCGGCCCGCGTCGGCGATGATCTGCATCGCCCGTTGCAGGACGGCGCCCGTGTCGCGTTGGGTGTACCCGAAGACGTCCCCGGGAAGGTATTCGGCGTGCGCGCGCACGAGCGTCGGGACGCCGGGCGTGATGTCGCCGCGCACGAGCGCCAGATGCTCGCCGCCATCCACGTCGCTGCGGTAGACGACGGCGCGAAAATCGCCGCCGAAACGCGTGGGCAACCGCGCTTCGGCGATGCGGTGCACCAGCGAGTCGTGGCGGAGCCGGTACTGGATGAGTTCGGCCACGGTCGCGATCTTCAGATTGTGGGTCGCGGCGAACCTCTCGATGTCGGGGAGCCGCGCCATCGAGCCATCGTCGTTCATGATCTCGCAGATGACGCCGGCCGGCCTGAGTCCCGCGAGCCGCGCGAGATCGACGGCGCCCTCGGTCTGACCGGTCCTCACGAGCACGCCGCCACGGCGTGCACGGAGCGGAAACACGTGGCCGGGGGTCGTGACGTCTCCGGGTCCCGCCCCATCACGCACGGCGGTGAGGATGGTCGTCGCACGATCGGCCGCCGAGATGCCGGAGCCGATGCCGCGCCGGGCGTCGATCGACAGCGTGAAGGCCGTACCGAGCGGCGTGCTGTTCTCGGCGACCATCATCGGAAGCCCGAGATCGGCGAGCTTCTCGTCGGTGAGCGGCAGACAGATCAATCCGCGCGCGTACCGGGCCATGAAGGCGATCGCTTCCGGCGAGACCTTTTCGGCCGCCATGCAGATGTCGCCCTCGTTCTCGCGGTCCTCGTCGTCCATCAGGACGATCATCCGACCGCCGCGGATCTCGGCGATCGCTTCCTCGATGGAGACCAGATGCGGGCTCATCGTCCCGAAACCATATCCGGGACCCGGCCGCGACGGAACACGCACGACGGCCGCACCCCGAAGACTCGCATCCCAACCGGCACCTATGAAACCTGGCTACTCGACGGTGACGCTCTTCGCGAGGTTGCGCGGCATGTCGACGTCGCTGCCACGGTAGACCGCGATGAAATAGGCCAGGAGTTGGAGCGGGATGGTCAGGAGGAGCGGCAGCAGGCAGGGATTGCTGGTCGGCACCTGGATGACCTCCCAGGCGATGTCCTCCAGCTCCGGCGACGGCGCGTCGGTGATCACGATGATCCGGCCGCCCCGGGACTCGACCTCCTTCATGTTCGACAAGGTCTTGCCGTAGACGGCGTCCTTCGGTAGCAGAACGACCACCGGGAGTGACTCGTTGATGAGCGCGATCGGACCGTGCTTCATCTCGCCGGCGGCATAGCCCTCGGCATGGATGTAGGAGATCTCCTTCAGCTTGAGCGCGCCTTCGAGAGCGATTGGATAGTTGATGCCGCGCCCGAGGTAGAGAACGCTCCTGGCGTCACCGTACTTCTTGGCGATCTTCTCGATGGCCCGCTCGCGCTCGAGGCACTCCTCGATCCGCTTCGGCAGGTTCACGAGGTCGGAGATCAGCGCATGCGCCGCCTCATGGTCGATCAGCTTTCGGCGCCGCGCCAGATAGAGGCCGAGCAGGTAGAACACCGTCAGCTGCGTGGTGAAGGCCTTGGTGCTGGCAACGGAGATCTCGGGACCTGCGTGGGTGTAGATGACGGCGTCGGCGCGACGGGCGATGCTCGAGTCGACGACGTTGCAGATGGCGAGCACCTTGGCGCCGCGCTCCCGCGCGGCCTCGACCGCGGCGAGCGTGTCGGCGGTCTCGCCCGACTGGGACACGACGATCAGTACGGTTCCCGGCTCGACGACCGGGTCGCGGTAGCGGAACTCGCTTCCGTAGTCGACCTCGGCGGGGATGCGCGTGATCTGCTCGAGGAAGTACTTGCCGACGAGGCACGCATGCCACGCCGTGCCGCACGCAACGAGCACGATCCGCTTGGCGTTCGCGAGCCACGGCGCGGCGGCGATCTCGTCGAGGCTGACGTCCGCCTCCTCTTGGAGCAGACGGCCGCGCATCGTGTCGATGATGGCCTGGGGTTGCTCGTGGATCTCCTTGAGAAGGAAGTGGCGATACCCGCCCTTTTGCGCGGTGACGGGATCCCAGGCGACCGTGCGAGGCTCGCGCACCACCGGCTCGCCGGCGAACGTCGTCACCGTCACCGCGTCCCGGGTCACCTCCGCCATCTCGCCGTCCTCGAGGAACAACACCTTGCGCGTATGGTCGAGGATCGCGGGAATGTCCGACGCGACGAAATTCTCGTTGTCGCCGAGACCGATCACGATCGGCGTCGCGCTCTTGGCGGCGACCAGGCGATCGGGACAGTCCTCGTGCATCACGACGATCGAGAACGAGCCGTGGAGCTGCGCGATGGCCTTGCGCGAGGCGGCGACGAAATCGAGCCCGTCCTGAACGCACTCGTCGATGAGGTGAGAAATGACCTCGGTGTCGGTCTCGGAGCTGAAGCGCCGTCCGCGCGACTGCAGCGCGGCCCGCAGCTCCAGGTAGTTCTCGATGATGCCGTTGTGGATGACGACGATCCGTCCGGCGCGATGGGGGTGCGCGTTCTGCTCGGACGGGCGTCCGTGGGTCGCCCAGCGCGTGTGGCCGATGCCGACGCTGCCCGTGATCGGATCCTCGCGTAGAAGGTTCTCGAGATTCGAGAGCTTTCCGAGCGCACGACGCACCGCGATCTGGCCATTGTGGAACGTGGCGACGCCGGCCGAATCGTAACCGCGATACTCGAGCCGCTTCAGACCCTGGACCAGGATGAACGCGGCATCACGGTTCCCGACGTATCCGATGATCCCACACATCAGCGTTTTCCTCGGCGACCGCCCTGGGCGCGTGCCGCGCCTCTCGCGGCGACCACCTTGCGCTTCGGCGTGCGCTTCTTGGCGCGAACGGTCTTGCGCGGTGCCGGCGTCACGGCGGACGGCGCGGGTTCGTTCACCACCCCGGCGCGCTTGCGGGCGACCCAGCCGGCGATCGTGCGCTGCGGCACGCGGCTCACGACCAGATGGCCACCCGCGGGCACGTCGACGGTGACGGTCGTCCCGGCGCCGACGTACGCATCGTCACCGACCGTAACGGGCGCCACCAGCTGGGTGTCGCTGCCGATCTGCACCCGATCCCCGATCACGGTGCGATGCTTCGCGAACCCGTCGTAGTTGCAGGTAATCGTCCCGGCGCCGATGTTGGTTCCGGCGCCGATCTCGCAGTCGCCGAGATAGGTCAGATGATTCGCCTTGGTGCCGCGGCCGATCTTCGCCTTCTTGGTTTCGACGAAGTTGCCGATGTGGACGCCCGCGGCGAGCACGCTTCCGGGCCGGATGTGCGCGAAGGGCCCGACGATGGCTCCCGGGCCGACTTCGCACTCCGTCATGACCACACCGAGTCGCAGGTGGACGCCGTCACCGAGGCTCGCGTCGCGGAGCACCGCGGTCCCGTCGATCACGCAACTCCGACCGACCGCCGTACGACCGAGGAGCTGCACGTTCGGACCGATCTCGGTGTCGCTGCCGATGGTGACGTCCTCCTCGAGGTAGGCGGTCGCGGGATCGCGAAAGGTGACGCCGGCCCGCATCCATCTCTCGACGAGGTCGCGACGCGCGCGCTGCTCCAGGACTGCCATGTCCTCGCGCGAGTTGATCCCGGCCACTTCTCCCGCGTCCGGCACGGACCGCGTCTCGACGACCTCACCCGCTTCGACCGCCATCGCCACGATGTCCGTAAGGTAGTATTCGCGCTGGACGTTGTCGGCCCGCAGACGCGCGAGCGCCCGCCAGAGGAAGCCGGCGCGCGCGCAATAGATGCCCGGGTTGATCTCGCGGATGGCGCGATCCGCTGGCTCGAGGTCCCGTTCCTCGACGATACCGCGGAGCCGGCCATTCGGTCCGCGCACGATCCGACCATAGCCTGTCGGATCCTCAGCTTCGCTCGTCAAGAGCGAAAGGGTCGCACCGGAGGCCCGGTGCTGTTCGACGAGGGCTCCCAGCGTGGCCGCCTTCAGGCCGGGAACGTCGCCGTAGAGGATCAGGACGTCGCCGTCGAATCCCGCGAAGACCGCTTCGGCGGCCCGCACCGCGTCGCCGGTGCCGCGTTGCTCGATCTGCCGGGGATACGACGTCGTACCACCGGCGATCGGCTGGCGCGCGAGATGGGCGGCGCAAACCCGCTCCACCTCAGCCGCCTCATGGCCGACGACGACAGCGAGCCGGGTCGGCACGAGAGCGGCCGCCGTCTCCACGACGGAGACGACGAACGGCTTCCCGGCGATCGTATGCAAGACCTTTGCCCGGTCGGATCGCATGCGGGTACCGCGCCCCGCAGCGAGGATGATGATACCCAATTGCTTGGCGGCCATGTGCAGAGGTTGGTTGTACACCGCGTCCGGAGGGTTTCCCACCTCCAAAACGCCGTGCGAGGGCTCAGTTTTCGTCGAGGCGCCGGTATTTTCCGCGGAAGAACAGGAGCGGGTCGCCCTCGGACGCCTCGAGATGCTCGATCTCGCCGAGATAGATCGTGTGGTCCCCGGCGTCGTGCGCCGCTACCACCCGACACTCGACCACGCCCAGCACGCCGTCGAGGATAGGCGCTCCGGTCCCACCGGTGCGGTGCGAGACGTCCCCGAACTTGTCTCCGCCCGAGACGGCGAAGCGACGCGATAGGTCCTCGTGACCGTGCCCGAGGATGTTCACCGCGAAGATCCCGGCGCGCTCGAAAGCCGGATGGCTCTCCGCGCGCTTGTCGACACAAACCAGGAGGAGAGGGGGCTCGAGGGAAACCGAACAGAGGGCGTTCGCCGTCAGGCCGTACGGCTTCCCGTCGACGTCCCGCGTCGTGATGACCGCGACACCCGTCGCGAAATGTCCCATGACGCGACGAAGCTCCGTGCGATCGATCTTCATCCGTAGCGACGTGGCGCCGGTGCTTGCCCTCGTGCAGATCTTATTGCAAATTGCGCGCGTTGGCCATGTTGCGGAAGGTGGTGGCAGCTGCGGTCGGGGTGGTCGTCGTCAGCATGCTGGCCGCGTGCGCCCTCCTGACGCCGCCGCCGAAGGCCGATCCGGTCACCCTTCCCACTCCGACCCCCAGTCCGAGCGCTACACCGGCGTTCGCCTGGACCCGGGGCAGTGAATACGCAGTCGTCGTCCGCAAGGAAGAGCGCACGCTCACGGTCTACCACCGCACGACACAAGTGAAAGTCTATCCGATCGTCCTCGGCATCGCGTCCTACGGGCCCAAGGTCTATCAGGGCGACCTTCGGACGCCCGAAGGCGTCTACCGCATCAGCTCGAAGCGGCCACACGCGCGCTGGAGTCGCTTTCTGTTGCTCAGCTATCCGAACGACGACGATCGCAGCCGCTATGCGATGGCGTTGAGCGAAGGACGGGTCCCGATCATCGACGGTCGCGCGCCAGGTATCGGCGGCGCGGTGGGCATCCACGGCACCGACCGCGAGGACTCGAACGTCCGCGGCGACGATTGGACGTTCGGATGCGTTTCGCTCCTGAACCAGCACGTCGCAGAGCTCTACGACATGGTCCCGATCGGCACCCCGGTGCTGATCGGGAAGTAGGCCGACTGCTTCAGCCCCCGTTCATCACGGCGTCGATGTGCCGTTCGAGCTCCGGCAGCCAAGCGGCGACGCTTTGCCGCTCGGGCACGACGATCTCGAGCTTCTCATTCGGCAAGAGCCGCACGGATCCCGGATCGCGCTTGGTAAGCGGAATGACGACCGCTTCGCGTGAGATGCCTCGCCGGTCGAGCACGCCGAAGATCTCCTCGATCTCCGGCAATCGTATGACGGCCACGCGGTTCTCCTTTCCGGGTACGCGCCTTGCTCGTGCAGTCGTTGCGCTACGATCGAAGAACGGTCAGGTCCGCAGTGCCAGCCAGTGGAACGCCACCACGACGAGCGCATGGGTGATGTCGCCCGCGCGTATCAGCTCGGGAATACTGGCAAGGGGTACGAGCACAACCTCCGTCTCTTCCGTCGTATCGAACCGCGTTTGGTGTCGCCGTTCCACGTCCCATGCCACGAACGAGTGACACGTATTGCTCTGGATCGCCGGATTCGGATGGATGGCACCGAGCGGCTCGACGCAGTCCGAGTCGTAGCCGCTCTCCTCGATCATCTCCCGGCGTGCCGCGACGAGCGGTGACGGATCCTCGGCGTCGACCATTCCGCCCGGTATCTCGAGCGTGCAGTCGCCAATACCGTGACGGAACTGCCGCACGAGAACGACCTCCCGCGCCGCGGTGACAGGGATGATGTTCACCCAGTCGGTCGACTCGAGAACGTGGAAGTCGTGCTCGGCGTCGTCGCGAGAGAACCGTGAGCGGTCACGCCGGATCGTGAAGATACGGCAGGTGTACGCGATCTCGCTCGCGAGACGCTCCCAGGTGTGCAGCGGCCTGCGCACGATCAATCGGCCGACACGAGCCGGCGGTACTCGACGACCGGACAGCGGTCCATCATGACGGTGAGCCCGGCAGCTCGCGCGCGCGCCGCGGCTTCTTCGTGGACGACGCCGAGCTGCAACCACAGGATGCGCGCCGCGATCGCGATGGCGTCGTCCACGATCGCGGGCACGAGCTCGGAGCGGCGGAAGACGTCGACCATCGTCACCGGCTCCTCGATGTGCCGCAAGGAGCCGTAGCAGCGCAGCCCGAGAATCTGGCGCGCCTGGGGGTTCACGGGGATCACCGTGTGGCCCATGGTCTGAAGCGCTCGCGCGACCTTGTGACTGTCGCGCGTGGGATCCGGCGAACAGCCGACCACGGCGACGGTCATGGGCTCCGTCAGGATCTCGCGGATCTCGTGATCCGAAAGGTTGTCGGAGCTCATCTCGGCTGCCCCTCACGCCCCGAGGGGAGGCGCCAGACGATCGAGGGCTTTCGCGAGACAGCGGCGGATCTGATCGCGGCATGCGCGATAGAAATCCTCGTCGCGGCCAGCGGGGTCCTCGACGTCGCCCGCTTCTCCTGCGGCTTCCGCCAGCGTGAGCACATCCTTGCCGTCCGATTCGGGGAAGGCAGTCAACATGTCCTTCTGCTCGGTCGTCATGGTGACGATGATGTCGGCCTCGAGCAACCGATCGCGGTGACGTTTGAGGTCACACGCCGTCGCCTCGGACGAGATCTCGATCGAGTCCTCTCGCAAAACGAGTCTGGCATCCATAGACACCAGGCTCGAATCCCGTGCGTAGGGAGCGATTCCGCCCGACGCGACGACCACGTCATCCCGTCCGCGCTCCGTCAACATCTTCCTCAGCAGCGCCTCGGCGATGATGCTCCGGCTGACATTGGCGTGGCAGACGATCAGGATGCGACGCCGGACGTCCGGCAGATCAGAGACCCTCGGCGAAGACGTCGTTCATCGTCTCCTTGCGGGTGGCGCCTTTCGCGAGCTCCGCCTTGAGCGCGGTGCCGAGCTCGGACGCCTCCCACTCGCCGCCCTTCTTGGCCTTACCGACCGAGTGCCAACCCTGCATCAGCCAGACGGTGCCGCCGCCGACCCGGAAGATCTCGCCGTGCACGCCCGCAGCGTCGTCGCTCGCAAGCCAGGCGACCAGCGGCGCGACGTTCGCCGGACTGAACACGTCGAACTGGCCTGCCGGCACCTCCTGTCCCATGAGAGCCGCCGTCGCCGGCGTCGCTTCCACCGTGAGGCGCGTCCGCGCCACGGGCGCGATCGCGTTCACGGTCACGCCGTACTTCGCCATCTCCTTGTCGATGATGACGGAGAACGCCGCGATCGCGGCCTTGGCCGCGCCGTAGTTGCTCTGGCTCGGGTTGCCGAGGAGGCCGGAATCGGAGGCCGTGTTGATGATGCGGCCGTTCAGGATGTTGCCGGCCTTGTGCTGCTCGCGCCAGTAGACGCAGGCATGGCGTGTACATGCGAACGTGCCCTTCAGATGCACGGCGATGACCGAATCCCAGTCGTCCTCGGACATGTTGAAGATCATGCGGTCGCGAAGGATGCCCGCGTTGTTCACGACGGCGTTCAGCTTTCCGAAGGTGTCGACGGCGCACTCGACGATGCGCTGCGCACCTTTGAAGTCGCTGACGCTGTCGCCGTTGGCGACCGCCTCGCCGCCGCCCTTCTTGATCTCGTTCACGACCTCTTGCGCCGGCCCGGTGCTGGCTCCGCTACCGTCGAAGCCGCCGCCGAGATCGTTCACGACGACCTTGGCGCCGAGCTTCGCCATGAGGAGCGCCTCCTCGCGGCCGATGCCGCGACCCGCACCCGTGACTACGACAACTTTGCCGTCGAGAAGCATGAAGAGAACCTCCTTGGGGGGTACCCCAGAGAACGACTTTGGTGGGATTTTCGAGTGCGTTTCGTGTGCCCCACGACCCTGGGGTTGTCAAGTTACAGCCGCTCGTCCTTGTCATGGAAAACCGCGTGTGGCACGGTTCCACCGGTGTGCGCCGCGGGGGTCGCACCACACCCATGACGGCCGCGCCGGCGGCGTTGCGGAGCGCGTCATGACGCGAAAGGAATTCCGCCGACTCGTGACCGAGGTTCTCGCAACGCTCCCTCCCGACATCGCTTCTCGCATCGAGAACGTGGAGGTCGTCGTCGAGGACGAGCCCACCGACGCGCAGATCCGCGGTGCGGGCCTCGATCCGCGCGAAGAGACGCTTTTCGGGCTCTACGAAGGCGTCCCCTTGCACGAGCGCGGCCACGACTACGCGGCACTGCCGGACAAGATCTCGATCTTCTACCTGCCGATCATCGAATCATGCGATTCGACGGCGGAGATCCGCGACGAGATCCGTACGACGGTCCTCCACGAGGTGGCGCATTTCTTCGGCATCGACGACGACGACCTCGACGAGTGGGGCTACTGAAGCCGCATGTCGGGATTCGATCCGGCCTGCCGCGTGCGCAACCTCGCCCGCCTCGCGGACGAGACCTTCGATCTGCTCGTCATCGGCGGCGGCATCACCGGCGCCGGCGTCGCCCGCGAGGCGGCGCTGCGCGGTCTGAGCGTCGCGCTGGTCGAAGCGCGCGACTTCGCCTCGGGAACCAGCAGCCGCTCGTCGAAGCTGATCCACGGCGGTCTGCGGTACCTCGAGCAAGGCGAGATCGCGCTCGTCCGCGAGGCTGCAACGGAACGCAAGTCGCTCCGTCGGATCGCGCCGCACCGAACGGCGGTCGCGTCCATGCTGTTGCCTGTGCACGGTCGGACGAGCGCGGGGCTCTACAAGCTGCGGGTCGGCCTGGCTCTCTACGAGAAGCTTGCGGCGGTCGCCGCGTCCGAGCGCCACGAGGTGCTCGGACGGGACGACACCCTCGCTGCCGAGCCCCATCTCGCGGGCGAGCGACTCCAGGGAGCGATCCGCTATCCGGAGTACCAGACCGACGATGCGCGGCTCGTGCTCGACACCCTGAAATCTGCGCATCACGCGGGCGCCGTCGTGGGGAACTACCTCCGAGTGACGCAGCTCGGGGCCGCCGGGGCTCCGCGCGTGGTCGACCTCCGCGACGAAGAGAGCGGCGTCACCTTCGCCGTCCGCGCGCACGCGGTGGTGAACGCGGCCGGACCGTGGGTGGACGACGTCCGGCGGCTGGATCGGCCCGAGGACGCGCCGAGCCTGCACCTCACGAAGGGCATCCACGTCGTGTTTCGCCCTTCCGATCTGCCGGCGCGGCATTGCGTCGTCATGCGGGCGCGTGACGGACGCCCCGTCTTCGTCGTGCCCCGCCGCGATCACGTGTATGTCGGAACGACGGACACGGACTACGTCGGTCCGCTCGACGAGCCGCAGGCCACCGTCGACGACGTCGCGTATCTCCAGGAAGCGCTCGAGCGAACCTTCCAAGGCATCGCGGCGAGCCGCGACCGCGCGATCGGTGCCTGGGCAGGATTGCGGCCGCTCGTGCAGGAACCCGGAAAGAAGCCCTCGGAGATCTCGCGCAAGGACGAGATCGTCGTCAGCACGACCGGGGTCGTGACGATTGCCGGCGGGAAGCTCACGGCCTACCGGCGAATGGCCGAGCGCGTGGTCGAAACCGTCGCGCCGCTGATCGGCCGCAGTCTCGCGGCCTCGCGTAGCGCGGAGGAGACGCTGCCCGGCGGGGACCTGCACGGAGCACTCGATCTCGAGTCGTTCGCGGCGCTGCCGCTGGTGCGAGCCGCGCTCGGCGCGCTCCCGGCGGAAACCGGAGCGCGCTTGATCGCGACGTACGGCGGCGACGCGCTCGATCTCGTGGCGACGGCGGATGGTCCGGACACGTGGTCCCCGGTCGCCACCGGCGTTCCACTATGCGCGGCGGAGGTCCGGTACTCCGTTCGCCACGAGATGGCTCTCACTCTCGTCGACATCCTCGAACGCCGGACGCGGTTGTCCTACTTCGCGACCGACACCGCGCGCGGCGCGGCGCCCGCGGTCGCGGCGATCGCCGCGCGAGAGCTCGGCTGGAACGCCGACCGCGTCCATCGCGAAGTGGCCGCCTTCACGCGTCAGTGCGACGCACGACTCGCGTGGCGGAATATCGCCGTCTGACAAGGAGAATGATTCGATGCGCACCGCCGAACGCATTCGCTACGACCTGCACGATCTTCTCGACCCCGCGCGCGTGGTCGACGATCCCGCAACCCTCGCACGTGCCCGTCGGGACACCTGGGTCATCTCGGTCTGGCGGAGCCTGCAAAACGCGCCGATCGCGAACCCCGTGTGCGTCGTTCGCCCGACAGCGACCGCCGAGGTGAGCGCCGTGCTCCGGTACGCGACCCGCGAGCGCGTGGCGGTCGTTCCTTTCGGCGCCGGTTCCGGCGTATGCGGCGCGGTCCTGGCACCGGAGCACTCGATCGTCGTGGATCTCGGAGCGATGCGGACGTTGAAGCACATCGACGGAACCGCCCTGCTGGCGACCGTCGAACCCGGGCTTCTCGGTTCGGAGTTCGAGCAGAGTTTGAACGACGCGGGGTACTCGATGGGCCACTTCCCGCAATCGATCGCCTTGTCGTCGGTCGGTGGCTGGGTCGCGACCCGCGCCGCAGGTCAGTTCTCGACCAAGTACGGCAACATCGAGGACATGCTGGTCGCGTTCGAGGCGGTGCTGCCCGACGGTGAGGTGGTGCGCACGCGCGCCGTACCGCGGACAGCCGGGGGGCAAGACCTGCGACACCTCTTCCTCGGCGCCGAGGGCACGACGGGCATCCTGACCGAGCTGACGTACGAGATTCACCCGCTGGCGCCGTCGACCGAGAAGGTGGCGATCGCGTTCCCATCGATGAGCGTGGGCCTCGAGGCGCTTCGCCGTGTGATGCGCTCGGGGTGGCGCCCGGCCGTCCTGCGGCTCTACGACGAGATCGAGGCGGGCCGATCCTTCGCGGGCGCGGCCAATGACGGCGAAAGCCTGCTGCTGGTCCTGACCGAGGGCCCACCCGAGCTCACCCGCGTGGAACTCGACGGCGCGATCCGCGTCGCCGGTGATGTGGGCGGTCGGGTCGTCGGCGCCGCGCCGGTCGACAGCTGGCTCCATCATCGCAACGCGGTTCCGGGGTTCGAGTACTTCCTCAACCAAGGCATGGTCGTCGACACGATCGAGGTGGCATCGACCTGGGACCGGATCGACCGCCTCTACGCCGGCGTTCTGGCGGGAATGCGCGCCGTCCCAGGAATCCTCGTCGCGTCGGGCCACAGCTCTCACAGCTACGCGACGGGTACCAACATCTACTTCACCTTCGCCGGAAGGCCGGACCGACCCGAGGATCTCGAGGATCTCTACTTCCGCATCTGGAACGCCGCGATGGAGGCGACCCTCGCGGCCGGCGGGACCATCTCGCATCACCACGGCATCGGCCGAGTTCGCCGAGAATGGCTTCCACGCGAGCTCGGGTCGGCGTATCCGCTGCTGACGAAGATCCGCCAGGCTCTGGATCCGCTCGGGATCATGAACCCGGGAGCACTGCTCCCCGACCCCACGAGCCGCCGCGCTTGAGCTCGCACGTCCTCGCCATCGATGAGGGCGGCAGCGGCGTCCGCGCCTACATCTTCGACCACGACGGGCGTGAGGTCGCGACGGCCCATTCGGAGATCTCGCTCCTTTGTCCCCGACCGGGTTGGGTCGAGCACGACCCGCTCGAACTCTGGACCCGCTCGCTCGAAGTAGCGCGCGCCGCCCTGAAGCGCGCTGGGATACCGGCCACGGAGATCGCGGGGCTCGGCATCTGCAACCAGCGTGCTTCCGCGCTGGTATGGGACGCCGACACCGGAAAGCCGATCTATCCCGCCATCGGCTGGCAGGATCTCCGGACCGTCGAGTACTGCAACGATCTCGGACGGCGCGGCTACATCTTGAGCCCGCTGCAATCCGCGTCCAAGTTCTCGTGGGTCCTGGAGAACGTCCCGGGCGCGCGGGCGCGCGCCGATGCCGGACGCCTTCGGTTCGGCACGGTCGATACCTGGCTCACGTGGCAGTTGTCGGGCGGAACGTCTCACGTCACCGACGACTCGAACGCCTCGTGCACGGGGGTCTACGATTTCCTGACCGGCGGCTGGGACGCGGCGTTGCTCGAGAGCCTGCACCTGCCGCACGCGAGCTTTCCGGCGATCGTTTCGACGAGCGCGATCGCCGGAGTCACCGACACGAACCTGTTCGGCGCCCCGATCCCGCTTGCCGCGCGTGCAGGAGATCAGCAAGCCGCAATGTTCGGACAGCTCCGCATCCAGCCCGGGATGATGAAGATCACCTATGGAACGGCGGCGATGATGGACCTCAACGTCGGCCCGTCCATTCGCTTGTCCCCGAACGGCTGCTTCCCGCTCGTGCTGTGGGAGCTCGATGGCGCACGATCGTATTGTCTCGAAGGAAGCGCCGTGACCGTCGGGGCCGCCATGCAGTGGCTCCGGGACGGGCTCGGCATCCTCTCGGACGTGGCGGACTCGGAGGCGATCGCGAGGAGCGTCGAGGACAGTGGTGGCGTCTGGTGTATTCCGGCGTTCCAAGGGCTCGGCACGCCCTACCTCGATCCCGGAGCACGTGCGGTGATCGGCGGACTATCGCGTGCAACCGGCCGCGCCCAGATCATCCGAGCGGTACTCGAGGGCATCGCCTTCCGTTGCGGGGAGGTGATCGAGGCGTTGCGCGCGGATGCTCCGGAATCCACCCTCGACGTCGTGCGCGTCGACGGCGGCGCCGCGAGGAACGACTTCCTCATGCAGTGTCAGGCTGACGTGACCGGCGTACCGGTCGAACGGCCGGTCGTGTTCGACGCCGCGTGTCTCGGCGCCGCCTACCTCGCGGGCTTGGCGACCGGGTTCTGGCGGGACGTCGCCGAGCTCGACCGCATGTGGCGTCGCGACAAGTCGTTCGAGCCGCGCTGGAGCTCGGAGGAGCGCACGGAGCGCATGGCGCGGTGGAAGCGCATCGTAGAGCTCGGCCGCCGACAACCGTGACCCCAACCGACACGTTGCCCCGCGGCAGCGCGGTTCGACTTGTGATTCTCGACTGCGACGGTGTCCTGTTCGACTCGTTCGAAGCAAACGTCGCGTTCTACGATTCCGTCCTGAAGGATCTCGGCCACCGCCCGCTCGTCGGCATGGCCCGCGATCTGTGTCAGCGCATGTCGGGTCCGCAGCTCTGGGCGCACCTTTTCTCCGACGATGATGCCATGCTCGCACGCGCCAAAGCGGCGGCCTCGCACGCGGATTACTCGCCTTTCTATGAACTGATGCGTCCTACGCCCGCGCTCGACGGCACGTTGGCTCGTCTGGCGCGTCATTGTCGCGTGGCGATGGCGACGAACCGGGGGCGTACCGTCGGAGAGGTCGTGCGTCGCTTCGGTCTCGATCGCTTTCTGTCGGCCTGGCTCGGCATCCTCGACGTACCGCGCGCGAAGCCGGCCCCCGATCTTCTCTTGGCAAATCTCGATCGGGCCCAGGTCCCGGCATCCGCCGCGGTCTACGTTGGCGACACGTCGATAGACCGCGACGCGGCCGCGGCCGCGGGTGTTCCGTACGTCGGCGTCGGCTCGTGCAGCGGCACGGCACGCGCCATCGCAGAGCTTCGCGAACTCCCGGATCTACTCGCGATCCCCTGAGAGGCCGTCAGCGCTGCACGACACGGGTCGGCAAATCGACCTGCGCCGCCATCGTTCGCGCCGCCGATTCCGCCTGTCGGCGGTCCTTGTAGGGCCCAACCTCCACGCGATACCGGACGCGACGCCGCCGACCTCGACCGTCGGCGAGGCGATCGACCGACACGTCGAATCCTCGTCGGCCGAGGGCGCGACCCAGACGCTCCGCACGATCCTGGCGATCGAAGGTCCCGACGTGGATAGCGTACTGAGGCAATCGTACGGCCTTTGCGCTCGCCGTCGACGCGCGTCGTTCGCTCTGCGGAGCACGATTCACCGCTTGCTGCGTCTTGGATCGTCGATCCGCGTCGGGCGGCATCTCGTCGCCAAAGCCGAACTCGAGCAGCCGACGGGCATCGCCCCAGAGGTCTCGCGATCCCATCAGCGCAACGATGATCTCGCGGCCGCCGTAGCTGCCGGCCCCGACGAAGCATTTCTTCGCCGCGATGGTATAGCCCGTCTTCCCAATCACGGGGATGCGATAGTTCTCGAGAAGCCGGTTGTGGCTCCGCAGAGCGATACGACGCGTGCTGTTCTCGACGCCGACGACGACTGCTTTGGTCCCGAGGATCTCCCGGAACCTCGGGACGGCGAGCGCATAGCGAAAGATCGTCGACAGGTCCCGGACGGTCGAATAATGCCCGTCCTGCGTAAGCCCGTGAGGATTCGCAAAGCGCGTCCTCCTAGCACCGAGCAGCCGGGCTCGAGCCGTCATGCGGGCGCCGAAGGCGTCGACTGACGGCGCGAGATGCTCGGCGATCGCGATGCTCGCATCGTTCGCCGAGTTCAGGAGGATCGCATAGACGAGATCCTCGAGCAGAAGACGTTGCCCCGGGCGGAGGTTGACCTTGCTCGGTGCCACCATGCACGCCTCGGGACTCGCTTCGACCCGGTCCCGCAGACGACCGCTCTCCAACGCCAAGATCGCCGTCATGACCTTGGTCGTGCTCGCCGGAGGGAGCTGCTCGTCGGGATCCTGCGCCCAGAGCACGCTTCCCGTTCGCGCATCGACGATGATCGCCGACTTCGCCGTCACGCGCGGCGCGTCCGCCGCATTCGATGCCGCCGGTCGCACCTGCACGAGCATTGCCGCAACCGCCGCCACCCACACCCACCGACTACCGGTTTGCATCGCGATTTGCCTCCCGACCTTCGCACCCTGCCGCGAAGGCAGTATTTCACAGGTCATTCCGTCTCGACAAGAAACGCGCCTTGCTCCAGAGTACCGGCCGACCAGCCGCGGACGTCGTCAGAATCGCGGCGCGGTGGCTGTCGTTTCGAGGAGCGTTGGAATGGGGATTGGGGTTACGAGGCGTGTCGCGGTGGTCAGTGGGGTCTGTGCTGTCCTGTGGCTCGGATCGCTCCTGACGTTCGTCGCGACGTCGACGAACGCATCGAGATGGACCGAGGAAGACTTCGCCACCCGGAACCCGACTCGTTACCCGGTCAGCGGATCGCCCGGAGCGGGTGGCACAAGCATCGTCGGTGCCCTCGAGACTTACGTCGTGGAGGAGGGCGACACCTTGCTCGACGTTGGTCGCCATTTCGACCTCGGATACAACGAGATGACGTCCGCGAATCCCGGCGTGGACCCTTGGATGCCATCGCCGAAAGAAGTGCTGGTGATCCCTACGGAGTTCGTGCTGCCGGACGCCCGTCCTGCGGGTGTCATCGTGAACATTCCGGAGATGCGGCTCTACCATTTCCGCGGCGGAACCCTGGTGACCTATCCCGTCGGACTCGGTCGCGACGATTGGCGAACGCCGGAGGGAACGTTCAAGATCCGAGGCAAGACCGAGAGCCCCACCTGGGTCATCCCGGAATCGATCCGCGCCGAGCACATCCGTGAGCGCAACGATCCCCGAACGTTTATCGCGGGCGGCGACCCCGAGAACCCGCTCGGCCAGTATCGTCTGGAATTGACGCTCCCGCTCTACGCACTCCACGGGTCGAACATGCCCTGGGGTGTCGGCATGCAAGTCAGCCATGGATGCATCCGACTCTACAACGAGGACATCGCGATCCTCTTTCGGGAGGTGACGGTTGGGAGTCCCGGGGAGTTCCTCTACCAACCCGTCAAGCTGGGCAGTCGCGACGGCGAGATCTTCGTCGAGGTCCACCCGGACATCTACGGGCTCCGAGGCAACCTGGAAGACGAAGCGAACCGGATCATTGCGCAGCGTGGTTGGATCGATCGCGTCGATCCGGTGCGTCTACACCGCTCGATCCGAGATCAGACTGGTGTTCCCACGTCTGTCTCGTACCGGGGAAGACCGGAAACGGCCGCGCCCCAACATTGAAGCCCGGCCGCTCAACACCTCACGCTATAGCGTTCTGCAAAGCACCTTCGTAGTGAACCTCGCTGCGCTGCGAGGCGCGAACCGCGACGGCCCGGCGCCAGCGATCGAGGCCGGAACGCAGATAGTCGGCGTTCATCTCCAGAACGTCGCAGATGTTCTCGAAGGCAAAGAGCCACGAGCGATCGTTCGACGAGAACCATTCCTTTGCCTCGAGGAAGCATGCCTGCTCACGCGGGTCGCAAGCCGCTGCGTGCTTTCGGTAGCTGTCGACAGCGTCTTCGAGGACCGCCAGCATCAGACGACGCTCACCCTCTACCGCCCGACCCCGGCGAAAAGCGGCAAAATATTGATTCGGCAACAGAATATCCGGCTCGAACAGCCCAGCACCGGTGCCACCCTCTGACTTTTTACCCCTTGCTTGCATGACCCTTGTCTCCCCTCGAATTGCCGCGTTGCGGCAAATTACTAGCCCGTGGGAGAGGGCGTATGAAATGAAAAAGCTTACGATCGACAATTAGCAGGGCTAATTGTCAAGTACGCTGATCTGAAGCTGTTTACGGACCATTTCCGCCTCATTGCGAAGCGCTCTTCGGAGACGGGGATTGCGCGTCGTGGCTCGGGTCGCTTCGAGCATGCTCAGCTGACTACGCAGAATCCCTTGTCGGCTAGGAGAGCGAGCGGTCGCGAGAGTGAGAGCATCGTCACCTGAAGGTGGCGCGCCGCAGCGCGGTGGAAATCCCTTACGCCTGATGATCCCGACGAAGGTTCCCACGATGTCGCAAGGCGGTTCCATCTCCCGAAGAGCGGAGCCACACTGAAGCGTGGGGCGGCCGGCGACCCTGGCGAGGACCAGACCTTCCGGCTCAGGCACGCGCGCGACGTCCACCAGGAGGTAGTCCCCTCGTTGCAGACCGGCACTGCTGAGTGCTTCGCCCTGGACGAGGAACGCGCGGACGCTCGGGGCGCGATCGGACGCCGTAGTACCGCGTGCAGGCGACAGTCGGACTTCCTCGAGCCCGTCATTGGCGACTAAGACACCTTCGAGCGGAAGTCGGCGAATTGCTCCCGGTCTGGTCGTCACTCGCACGAAACTAGGTTCCCAGCTTGCGGCTTCGCTCATTGTCGTGGTTCTCCTACGCTCGACGACACTTTAGCGACGGTCCTCGACGTGGCTAGCGCATCGTCAGCGGCTGACGCATCACCGACGCGTCGGCATGGCCGTGGAGGAACCTACTGCGGGAGCCGGTACGTTGTGTGCTCGATGAGGCGTGTGACGTCGCGATTCCACGGACCTTCCCAGAGCTCCGCAAGCATCCGTCCGAGAGACTTCCCGTGACGCACCAGCTCTTCGAGCCGGTCTAGATAGATCCGCTCGTCCTCGCCCTTGGCATCCAACTTGTTCTGTCGGCGCAAGCCCG
Source organism: Deltaproteobacteria bacterium (assembly GCA_020848745.1). Lineage (NCBI taxonomy): Bacteria > Pseudomonadati > Myxococcota > Myxococcia > Deltaproteobacteria bacterium. The sequence continues at coordinate 49,770 of JADLHM010000012.1, forward strand.
CTGCGCCGATGGTGACGAGCTCGCGACCCAGGTCGGCGAGGGCGATCCTCCTGATCCGCGCGTAGAGGCCCTCGCGGTGCGCGTCGCGATAGATCGCCAGCCGCTCCTCCCAGGTCCACGAGCGCACGAGATCCCACGCCCCTTCCAGCGAGTCCCGCTCGTAGAGTATCCCCTTGAGCAACGCCGGCAACGCCAGCATCAGTTCCGGCGGCTGGCTGTCCGCGCTCCGCACCTCGAGGTATCGCTTCAGCCGAACCTCGGGAAAGAGCGTCGTCAGGTGGAGCGCCCAGTCCTCGAGAGTGGCGCGCTCGCTTCCCATGCCGTTCCGCACGTAGTCGCGAAACGTCTGATGCGTCTCCACGTACTCTCCGTTTCGGATGATGAAATACATCGGCACGTCGAGCGCCCATTCGACGTAGTCGTCGATACTCGCCTCGGGTGAGAATGCGAACCGCATCAGTCCCGAACGCGCGTTGTCAGTATCGGTCCATATGTGACCCCGCAGGGTCATGAAGCCGTTCGTCCTCCCCTCGGAAAGGGACGAGTTCGCGAACATCGCGGAGATCAAGGGGACGAGCCCCATTGCCACCCGGAATTTTCGCATCGCATCGCGTTCGTCGCCGAAGTCGAAATTCGCCTGCACCGTAGCCGTTTGCTTCATCATCTTCTGACCCAGAGTTCCGACGCGCGTCATGTACGGACCCATGATCTCGTACCGCCGTTTGGGCACCCATTCGATCGCCTCGACCCGGCTGACCGGTTGAATACCGAGGCCGAGGAAAACGATCCCGAGCTCGGCGCCGACCGTGACGATCTCTTTGATGTGCTCGATCAGCTCCGCGTGGGCGCAGTGAATACTCGAGCACTGCTCACCACTGAGCTCCAGCTGTCCGCCGGGCTCGACCGTGATGTTCGCATCGCGACCCGTGAGAGCGATGAGCCGACCACGCTCGCGTTTCGGGATCCACCCGAACCGCTCGGCGAGGCGCTCGAGCACGGTCTCGATGCCGCGCTTTCCGCTGAAGGGGGCTGCCCAGCCATTCTCCTGAAGGACCCCGACCTTCTCGTACTCCGTGCCGACACGCCAGTCGGCTTCGGGCTTCGCGCCGCTCGCCACATAGCGAATCAACTGCTCGACGTCTTCGATCGGTTGCTGCGCTGCTGGGTCGCTCCCCGTCGTGAACTCCGACATCGGACGGCGGAAGCTACCAGATCGCCGGGTCGTAGCAACGCGTGTACGGCGTGTCTTGGTTGCGGAATAGCCCGGCCCGGAAGCCTCACCGGCTGTCGTGTTTCACCGCATAACGGTCTCGTTTCGATCCAATCTAGGCCGCCGAGCGACGGCCCATCCGATCAAACCTCCGACATGCGATCGCCGCTACATCGGGATGTTAGCGCGTACGAACCCTGGTGGCATGCCAACTGCTCTCTCCCGGGCCAGGTTGGGTACACAGCAGCCGGCGTCGCTCAACCGGGGAGGATCGATCGATGGAATTGCGTAGCGCAGTGACGGAAGAGCGAACCGCAACTCCTCTCGAGCCCGACACGCTCGTCCCGGCTCAATACTTCGATCGGGTCGGCTCGGACGGGGCCTTTCAACCCGAGAAGCGACTCATGCTCGCGGTGCTGGAGGAAGCGATCGCAACTTTCCAGCGCCACGTGATGTCGGACAACAGGCGCAGCCAACGGTTGGTCGAAGAGGTCGAAAGCTGGACGTCCGGTGCCGAAGCGGACTGGCCGTTCTCGTTCGAGAACGTATGCGCGGCTTTGAACCTCGAGCCTGAGTACCTTCGTACGGGTATGGCGCGTTGGAAGGCGGCCGAGCTGCACCGCATCCGACAAGGCAAGCCGACGCTCTACCGCTTTCCGTTTCGCCGCGTGAACGGTCGCCGACACAGCATCACGGGGCCGCGTGAGTACCTGAAGAAATCGGCCTAGTCAGCGATCCAAGAAGACTGGCCCGAAAAGTCGTCGTACGACGGACGACCTCGCCAAGGCTTCCGGTTTCAGTGTCCGAGCGGTGCGGAACTCGTCGCGTCGTCGAAGAAGACCTCTCCGTCGAAGATCAGCGCCTCGACGACGTTGTTCAGGCGATCAAGGGGAGTCCCGTCCAGCTTGTAGTGCCGGACGCCCCGCTTCATCGCATCCGACAGCTCCACGAGCAGGAACATCGTCTCGTACGAGCTGCGGAAATCGAGATGCATGTCGCTGAGCAGAGCGGGGCGGGAGTTCGCGGAAGCGGTGGTGGGTTCGCCGAACATGCGTCGGTATCTCCTCTCGACAACGCGGAGTGTGACTACGACGCATGGTGACCAAGTTCCGTGCCATCGGGCCCCCTTTCTGGTTCGAATCTTCTCGGGAGCGCGGAGCACTGCGGTGGCGACAGCGAACGACGGTGGCCGTCGACGGTGAATCTGCTTGCGATCCAACTGGTTGCGACTTTTCCCGCCAGCGGGGAAACCCGCATTTTCTAGGGTCGCCGCATTGAGAGTTGCCTGCGCGCGCGCAGCGTCGTTCTCGGAGGATCGCACGCCCCTAGAATCGTGCGCACACGCCCGATTCCTCAAAAGACTGCGGCTGCACCCGATCGCGAGATGAAGGAACCGATGCTACTTGCGCAAGCGGCGGTGGAAGTCTCGTTCCATCCGCTCGTTCAATTGCTCGGCGTGATCCGCGAGGCGTTCCACGGCATCTGCGGCACGCTCGGCGTGCTCGGCCGCCGCCATCGCGCGATCCGCGGCGCGCTCGGATCGTCTGGCTGGATCGATCGCGAGGTACGCTTCTTCGATTCGCGCCCGATCCGCCGGCGCGATCGGACGATCGAAGAGGCGAAGGCTGACCTGCGGACGACCGAGGATGAAGGCCCGCGTGAACGCGACCTCGCGGTCGAAACGCAGATAGTAGAGGCGAAGCTCGTACGCATCGAGCGGTCGTGTGCTGTCGACCTCCACCTCCTCGACCCAGTCGGGATACCCGCGTAGCTCCACGAAGGAGCGGAGCTCTGGGTTCATTCGGAGCTGGCGTTCGAAGCCTTGCTCTCCTATGGGCCGACCGGGACCGATGGGTGTCGCGGCCGCGAAACAGGGCGCTGCCAATCCCAACGTCAGTAACGTAGCGATGACCGTCCTCATATCCCTTCGCATGTGCACCCTCCTCGGTTTCGCTCCCTGGCAACCTACACCAGCAGCCCTGGACGTGTCAGCAGCCGAAATGCCGCCCTTGCGGTGCATCCGTCGCATTGGCTACAGTTCTCGACCACCCGTGATGGGGGCTCCTCCAACGTCGCCTCTTTCCGTTTCGCCAGAGAGCCCTATGTCCGACGATCGCAACGCATGAGTACGGGCTATCTGCTTCTAGCGGCTCTGCTCGTACTCTTGAACGCGTTCTTCGTCGCCGCCGAGTTCGCAATAGTCAAAGTTCGCTCGACACGGGTGCAAGAGCTCGTTCGCGAGGGCGTCCGCGGCTCGGTCGCGGTCGAGAACGCGATCAAGGACCTTGACGCGTACCTGTCGGCCACGCAACTCGGCATCACTTTGGCGAGTTTGGGACTGGGGTGGATAGGCGAGCCTGCATTCGCCAGCATCGTCGGCCCTTTGTTCGCTTCCTTCGGTATATGGTCGGAGAAAGTCATCCACAGCATCTCGCTGACCATAGCGTTCGCCGTCATCACATTCCTGCACATCGTGCTCGGCGAGCTCGCCCCCAAGTCGCTCGCGATCCGCCGGCCGGAAGAAACGTCGCTGCTGGTCGCGCCTCCGTTGCGACTCTTCTATCGTCTTTTCTACCCGGCATTATGGTTCTTGAACGCGTCGTCCGGCTTCTTTCTCCAGCTCCTGCGCATCACGCCGGCCACCGAAACGGAGCTGGCGCACTCGGAAGAAGAGCTCCGGCTGCTGCTCGCCGAGTCGCATCGCACGGGAACACTGTCCGCTTCGAAGCGGAAGCTTCTGGAGAACGTCTTCGACTATACACGTCGATCGGCCAAACACATCATGGTTCCCCGAGCCGACATCGTGTACCTGAGCTTGCGTCGATCGCTCACCCAGAATCTCGACACGATCCGTCAGACGCAGCACACCAGATATCCGCTCTGCGACGACGACATCGATCACGTCGTCGGCATGATTCACGCCAAGGATCTCTTTCAACCCGTCGAAGGCTTGCGAGACAGCTCGGATCTTCTGAAGCTGAAGCGCGACATCTTGTTCGTTCCGGAAAGTCGACCACTCGAGTCGCTCCAGCGCGATTTCCAGCAGCGCCGGGTACACATGGCTGTCGTCGTCGACGAGTACGGCGGCACCTCGGGTCTAGTGACCCTCGAGGACATTCTCGAAGAGATCGTGGGCGAGATCCAAGACGAGTTCGACACAGAAACCCCCCGTATGGAGGCGACCCCGGACGGCTATGTCGTCGACGGCCTGGTCCTTCTAGACGAGATCGCTGCCCGCCTGGGGTTCACCCTACCCGACCAGGAGAGCTCCACGCTCGGCGGCTACATGATCGCTCGGCTGGGGCGTATCGCGCGACTCGGCGATTGGGTGTCGCTCGACGGCTACACGGCCAAGGTCATCGAAATGAAGGGGCGCCGTGTGAGCAAGCTGTTGCTCACCAAGCAAGAGCAACCGGTGTCAGGCGCGTCCATGGACTGACTTCACTACGCTCCGAGGGCACCCAGGAGAAGCTCGACGCGCTTTCTGGTTCTCCGTAGCACCCGCGTGAGCTTTTGACGCTCGTCCCCCTCCAGGCATTCCACCTTGAAGTCACGGAGCTTCCTGTTGATTCGACGCGCCGCAGCCATCACCTCACGCGCACGAGAGGTCGTCCGATCGGGACGACGTGATTCGCGAAACTTGTGGACCGAGATGTTGACCAGCTTCACGCGCCGCCAGAGCTTCAGCATCTCCGTTTCCGACTCTTGGCGCGCGATCGTCATGAGGATCTCGCGAGACACTGCGGGATAACGATGCAGCTCCGCTTTCACTTCGGCGGGAAGGTGCGTCAACACGAGCGTGTTGGAGACATACGGGCGGCTCTTGTGCAGCAGTTGCGCGAGCGCCTGATGGGTGTATCCGTACCGAGCGACCATGGCCCCGAGACCTTCGGCTTCCTCGAGGGCGGTCAGGTCCTCCCGCTGCAGGTTCTCTATCAAGGCGATCTCGTTCGCGTCGTCGTCGCGGACGATCGCAGGCACTACCGTCAATCCAGCCGCCTTGGCTGCACGGTACCGACGCTCACCGGCCATGATGAGGTACCGGTCACCCTCACGCTTCACGATGATCGGCTGGAGGATCCCTCGTTGCCGAACGGAGGCGGTGAGCTCTTCGAGCGCCTCTGGGTCGATGAACCGACGAGGCTGCTGCGGGTTCGGTTGCAGATCGTCGATTGGTATCGCCGCGAGGAGAACCTTCTGGCGACCAGCGAATTGACCTGCAGCGAAGGCGACACCTCGCGCTGCTCCAGCGTTTGCTTCCACCGCGACCTCCTTTCCCAACCACCACGCGAACACAGGAATCAGGAGCTTCGGAGCGTCGGTCTCGAGGACCATAGCCCAAAAGCGGCCACGAACCCAAGCTGTTTTTGAGCCTCCCAAAAACAACGAGGGGCGGAACAACCGTCCCGCCCCTCGCCCGAACGTCGCTCTAACGAGCGACCCTTCCGCGTTTCTTACCCGATCTTTCCCTGCAAGAAGAATGCGATCACCAGCGCGTAAAGACACAGAGCCTCCATCAACGCCAGGCCGATGATCATCGGCACGAAGATGCGATCGGCCGAGTTGGGGTTCCGACCGATGCTCTCCATTGCGGCCGCAGTCGCACGACCCTGACCGAGACCCACACCGAGCGCAGCGATGCCGATGCCAAGACCGGCGCCGAGAGCGATCAGGCCACTCGCATCCGCCGCCGTGCCCTCCGCGGCGAAGCTCGGGCTCGCAACGACGATCATCCCCAGTACGAGAACCACGATACGAACGATGTATGACATCCTACCCTCCTGTTTGGGATTCGCCGGCCGTGCTCCCCTCATCCTTCTCTTTCCTCTTCCCCGTGCAGGACCGATCGAATCGAATGAACCGTGAAGTCCTCAGTGATCGTGACTGATCGCGAGCCCGACGTAGACCATTGTCAGCAGAGTGAAGACCAGCGCTTGGACCAGCGAAACGAACGTTCCGAGAACATAGAAGACCACCGGGATCAGTACTTTCGTGAGGTCAGTGAAGATTCCCAACAGCAGATGGTCCGCGAACATGTTGCCGTAAAGACGAATCGCCAGCGAGGCGGGACGGAACAGATGGCTGAACATCTCCACCACGATCATCAGCGGCGCCAGAAGCAGCAACGGACCAACGAACTGTTTGAGGTACGCCACGCCATGCGCGCGCAGGCCGTAGTAGTTGTACGCCACGAAAGCGACGACACCCAGCGCGAGCGTAACGTTAAAGTTGTCGGTCGGAGGCGTGAAGCCGGGGATCAGACCGATCAGGTTGGATGCCAGAATGAACACGAAGAGGCTGGCGAAGAGCGGAACGTACTTCGGGCCGTCGTGGCCGATCACACTTTCGGCGAGATTCGTGATGAACTCCGTGATCACCTCGGCCAGGTTCCGGGCCGAGAACCCCTGGTCTGGCACGACGACATCCGTCGCCGAAACCAATTGCTGACGCGCTCGGAGCGCGAAAAGCAGCAAACCGACCATGACCAGCAATGCCGTCGCGGTATGAGGCTCGAGCAGCGCCAGTCCAGGAACGTGTTGCACCCAAGCAAAGCCGTGCTCCATCTCACGCGTCTCCAGTTTGCATCGAGGGTATTCCGAGGCACGCGTCGATCACGATAGCGAGGGGAAGCATCGTGACGCCGACGGCGAACGACACTCCGTCGACGACGCTTCTCGGAAGTACAAGGGCACCCGCCGGGATCAGCACCAACAAGACGGACTTCGCGCACGCCAACGGCACGATGTGGGACTTCGCCACTCGACGGACGAGCATCGCAGAGCCCAACTCCTTGATGACGACGAAATCCAGCCACGCAGCCAGGCCCCCGATGAGGATTCCCATCGGCGTGACGAATCCGACGGACTGAGCCAGAACGGTGACCAGTACGCTCAGCAGCAGTACCAATCCCTGGATGCGTTTGAGTCGGAAGTTCATCGAGTTCGTTGCAGGCGCTGCAGAATCTGGACCATCCGGTAGAAGCCGACCACGGTACTCGCGATGGTCATCGCGATCACCAGCCACGGCGCGGTCAAGAGCCAGGCGTCTAGCGCACTGCCGAGAAAAACTCCAGCCGCTATGGACCCGATGAACTCGAACGCGACCGCGAAATATTTTGCATAACGGAAGAAGGACGAGTCCGCGGGGGCCTTCATCGGATGCCGCGGAGTGCCTCTCGCGCCGCTGCGACCAATGCCTCGAGGTCCGATTCCGTGTGCGCTAGCGAGACGAAAGCCGCTTCGAATGGGGAAGGCGGAAGATAGAAACCCCGCTCCAGCATGGCAAAGAAGAATTTTCGAAAGGCCTCTCGATCGGCACCTTCGACCTCCGAAAGCGACCTCGGAGCTTCGATTCCGAAGAAAATCGTGAACATGGAGCGGACGCCTTGCACGCACCCCACGATGCTCGAACGTCGGAGCTCATCCGAAAGCTCGGAAGCGACCCAAGCGCCCATCCTTTCGAGCCTCTCGTACGCCGGTCCGTCGAGTAGGGAAAGCGTAGCAGCGCCGGCCGCCATCGTGACGGGGTTCCCGGAGAGCGTCCCTGCCTGGTAGACGGGACCGAGGGGTGCCAGCAGCTCCATGACGTCGGCGCGACCGCCAAACGCCCCAACCGGAAGACCGCCGCCGATGATCTTGCCTAGACAAGTCAGATCCGGTCGGACGCCGAACATCTCCTGCGCGCCACCGCGTCCTATCCGAAAGCCCGAGATGACTTCGTCGAAGATCAACAGCGCACCGGCGTCGGTGGTGATCTGCCTGAGACGCTGCAAGAACCCGTCGGCTGGGGGCACTACTCCCATGTTCGCGGCGATCGGCTCGACGATGACCGCCGCCACCTCGTCGCCGTAGGCGGTAAGATATGCGGCGGCTTCCTCGGAGTTGTACGTTGCAACCAGCGTATTCGCGGCGATCGCCTCCGGAACTCCGGCGCTGTCGGGAACGCCGAACGTCAGCGCCCCGGATCCCGCACGAGTCAGTAACCCGTCGGAGTGGCCATGATAGCAGCCCGCAAACTTGAGGATCTTCGGGCGCCCTGTGTATGCTCGCGCGACGCGTACAGCGGACATCGTCGCTTCGGTGCCGGAATTGACCATACGTAAGCGCTCGATGGACGGCATGGCTTCGACGATCGCACGTCCCAGTACGATCTCCGAAGGCGTCGGCGCTCCGTACCCGAGACCATTGCTCGCCGCGCAATGCACGGCGCCTACTACCGCGGGATTCGCGTGGCCGGCTATGGCAGCACCCCAGGACCCGACGAAGTCGCGATACGTTCGGCCGTCGGCATCGGTGACGGTGGCGCCGCTTGCTCGGGTGATGAAGAGCGGACGGCCCCGCACGTTTCGCCAGGCACGCACGGGACTGTTCACGCCGCCCGGAAACAAACGGGACGCTTCGTCGTAGAGCTTCGTCGAGAGCGTCATCGGACGATTGGCGGGTACCATCGCGCCACCAAGGGGTCAACGTGCGGTCATCGCGATCATCATCGGCACGTTTCTGCTTGCGTGCCCAGATCAAAGGGTCTACACCCGCCTTCTTGCTCGTTGCTCTGGTTCGTTCATGTGATGCGATGTTGATCGACCTATGAAGCGACATTGGCGTCGGCTGCCATGAGCCGCCCAGCACCCGTCGAGACCTCGCCCGAACTCGCGTGGCAGCGAGCTCGCGAGTTGCTGCTCACCAAGTTCGGACCCGAAGCCTATCAAGCAGGCGTCGAGGGCCTCCGCTTCGCCGGAATGGACGGTGACGAGCTTCGTCTCGTCGCACCCACCGCCTCGGTAGCGAGCTGGATGAGCCTCCATCACCCCGGAAGCCTCGAGGAGGCCATGCTCGCCGCCGGACGTGCGTGTCGTATCAGCGTCCTCGCCGCACCCCGCGCCCAAGGAGAACTGTTCCCGGGCGAGACACCCGTCGGACGCCGGCGTCCGATCCGGGTGGGCGCCCTTGTACCACGGTACACGTTTTCCACCTTCGTCGTGGGAGCGAGCAACCAGTTCGCCAACGCAGCCTGCAAAGCCGTCGCTGCGCAACCGGGACATCACTACAACCCGCTGTTCCTCTACGGAGGGGTAGGCCTGGGCAAGACGCATCTCGCAAACGCGATCGGACACGCCACCCTCGAGATGAACCCCGAGGCCAGGGTCGCGTACCTCAGCGCCGAAGCCTTCATGACGCAACTGATAACGGCACTCCGGCGCGACCGCATGGAAGAGTTCAAATCGACCTTCCGGAGAATCGACGTCCTCATCATCGACGATGTTCAGTTCCTCGCGAACCGAGAGCGTACCCAGGAGGAGTTCTTCCACACGTTCAACGCTCTGCACGAAGCTCACCGACAGATCATCCTGACTTCCGATACGGTGCCGAAAGACATACCCGGGCTCGAGGAGCGTCTCAGGAATCGCTTCGAATGGGGTCTCATCGCCGACTTGCAGCCTCCAGACATGGAAACCCGGGTCGCGATCCTCGAGAAGAAAGCGGAAATCGACGGTCTGGACCTTCCGCGCGAGGTCGCCATCTACTTGGCTTCCAAGATCGACTCCAACGTGCGCGAGCTCGAAGGATGTCTGACGAGGCTGTCGGCATTCGCTTCTTTGTCCAAGACCGCAATCACGGTCGACTTCGCTCGTCACGTCCTGCACGACTTGCTTCGCAGCCGCACTACGCTGAGCATCGAGGCGATCCAGCAGACCGTGTGCGAACACTACGGCATTCGGCTCGGTGACCTGCTTTCCAAGAAGCGCAGCAGAAACATCGCGTTTCCCCGTCAGGTCGCCATGTACCTAGCGCGAAAGCTCACGGCGAACTCGTTTCCCACCATCGGAGCGCGCTTCGACGGTAGAGATCACTCCACCGTCATTCACGCCGTGAACACCATCGACCGTCGCCTCAAGAACGACGAACGTCTCCGAACGGCTCTCGATGAGCTCGAACGATTGACACAACGTAAGGGATGAGATCGCACCCTGTGGATGATCGTTGGATCGCTTGGGGACGTCTTCTGCACCGTCTGTTGATGCCGGTGGTCGCCTCGCGCATCCCACTGGATTGCCAGTCCTCGGATCCACATACTGAATCCCACAAGAATGCGGCGTTCCGGGACCTTGCGAGTTTCTTCCACCGCCGGGAGGTGCCTACTACTACTAGTTCTTCTAATTTTACTTCTCTAAGAGCAGTACGCTAGAAAGGCGCGTTACCGAGGACATTCGAACATGGATCTACGGGTCGAGAAGGGTGACTTTCTGCAGGGGCTCTACTTGACGCAGGGAGTCGTCGAGAAACGCAATACGTTGCCCATCCTCGCGAACGTCCTGATCGAGGCAACGGGTGCCGAGATCCAGCTCACCGCAACCGATCTCGAAGTCGGTGTCCGTCGTTCCTGCAAGGGAAAAGTCGCTCAGCCCGGTTCGATCACACTCAATGCTCGCAAGTTGTACGAGATCGTGCGGGAGCTTCCGAGCGATGAAGTCGTCCTACGTGCGGGTAGTGGTGGTGTCGAAGTAACAGGCGGACGAGCCCGATACAGGATGCTCTCGATCGATCCCAAGGACTTCCCTAGCATTCCGGCAGCGACCCCCGCGGCGAAGAAGGGAACGGTGATGATGCGTCTTGCCAGTGACGCACTGGCCGAGATGATCGAAAAGACCTTGTTCGCCGTATCGACCGACGAGACGCGGCTCAGTCTGGGTGGGGTATTCATCGAGACCATCGAGAAGAGTCATGTCCGGATGGTCGCCACGGACGGTCATCGACTGGCATTGGTCGAACGCGAGGAGGCCGGGGCCGAGATTCGGCCGGGGGTTATCCTGCCGCGCAAGGGTCTGGTCGAGGCCCGCAGGCTGCTCGAAGGTTCCGAAGGAGAGTTGAGCTTTTCGATCGGTGGTAATCTGGCTCGAATCGAACGTGATGGAGTCGAGCTCTTCATGCGCCTGATCGAAGGAGAGTTTCCGGACTACCGGCAAGTCATCCCGAAAGAGAGCAAGCGTCACGTGCGCGTAAACTCGCAGGAGCTTCTCGGCGCACTCCGTCGTGTTGCGATCCTGTCGAGCGAGCGGGCTCGCGGAGTCAAGCTTCGTCTCGAGAACGGCCTTCTCGAGGTTGCGACGACGAACCCAGACATTGGTGAAGCGCGTGAAGAGATCGAAGCAGACTACGCCGGAGACGAGTTCGCGATCGGATTCAACGCTCGCTACTTGCTCGATGTACTGTCGCTGGGCGGCGTAGCCGGCACGATCGAGATAGGGCTTACCGACGAGGTCAGCCCAGGCATCCTGCGTATGCAGGAAGATGAGAGCTACTCGTACGTCGTGATGCCGATGCGGCTCTAAGCCCACGATGTAGAAAGCGGAATCGCTTTACGCTTCAGTATCCGCTTGCTAGGTTTCGGAACTAGAGAAGCGGGGTGGTGGAGAGCCGTGGGTCGGCTCCGTCGCGCCAGCACTGACTCCGAAGCATGACCATGGCAGAGAACATTTCGCACGAGTCGTCCGCGTACAGCGCCGAAAGCATCAAGATCCTGGAGGGTCTCGAAGCCGTCCAGAAGCGTCCCGGTATGTACATCGGGGACACCGGGGAACGAGGACTCCATCACCTCGTGTTCGAAGTCGTCGACAACTCGATCGACGAGTCGCTCGCGGGACACTGCGATCGCATCGACGTGACGATCCACGTCGAGAACAGCGTTACCGTCGAGGACAACGGGCGCGGAATTCCCGTCGACATCCATCCGACCGAGAAAATTTCCGCGGCCGAGGTTGTCCTCACGAAGCTGCATGCCGGAGGAAAGTTCGACAAGGGAGCATACCGAGTTTCGGGCGGATTGCATGGTGTCGGCATCTCAGTGGTGAATGCCCTCTCCGAGTCGCTCGAGGTCGAGATCCGACGGGACAACAAAGTCTACGCTCAACGGTATCGTCGCGGCGTTCCCGATGGTCGATTACAGGAGGTCGGAACGACCCACCAGCGCGGTACGAAAGTCACGTTCAAGCCTGATCCGTTGATCTTCGAGGTTCAAGAGTTCAGCTTCGACGTGCTTGCCCAACGCCTTCGCGAGCTCGCCTTCCTGAACCAGGGTGTCTACATCTCGCTACAGGACGAACGCGACCAGAAGCGACACGAGTTCCACTACAAGGGAGGGATCGTCGAGTTCGTCGAGCATCTGAACTCCACGAAGACTCCGATCCATCCCGTGATCTATCTCGAAGGCCAACGCGAAGGTGTCGAGATGCAGCTCGCGATGCAGTGGAACGAAGGCTATTCCGAGAACATCTATGCGTTTGCCAACAACATCAACACGGTGGAAGGCGGGACGCACTTGGTCGGCTTCAAGTCTGCGCTGACGCGAACAGTCAACAGTTACGCGGCGACGGCCAGCTTGAGCAAGAAGGAGCAGGAGGCACTCCAGGGCGATGATTGTCGCGAAGGGATTACGGCGGTGATCTCCGTGAAGGTTCCGGAGCCGCAGTTCGAGGGACAGACCAAGACCAAGCTCGGCAACAGCGAGGTGAAAGGTTTCGTTGAAGCATTGGTCAACGAGCGCTTGGGAGCGTACCTCGAGGAGCATCCCGCCGAAGCGAAGCGCATCGTGCAGAAGGGGCTCGAGGCCGCGCGCGTTCGCGAAGCAACCCGCAAGGCCAAAGAGCTCGCCCGTCGTAAAGGAGCGCTCGATTCCGGATCACTTCCGGGGAAGCTCGCCGACTGCCAGGAGCGGGATCCGGCGCTCTCCGAGATCTTCATCGTTGAGGGCGATTCGGCCGGCGGGTCCGCCAAGCAGGGACGCGACCGGCGTAATCAGGCGATCCTTCCGTTGCGTGGGAAGATCCTGAACGTCGAGAAGGCGCGCTTCGACAAGATGCTTTCGTCGCAGGAGATCCGGACGCTTATAACCGCGCTCGGCGCCGGCGTCGGCAAGGACGGGAAGGACCTTTCGAAGCTGCGCTATCAGACGATCGTCATCATGACGGACGCCGACGTAGACGGCTCGCACATCCGAACGCTCCTGTTGACGTTCTTCTATCGCCAGTTCGAGGAATTCATCGAGAAGGGGTTCCTCTACATCGCCCAACCGCCGCTTTTCAAAGTGCGACGCGGAAGGCAGGAGCGCTATCTCCAGGACGAGGCGGCGCTCGAGGACCATCTGATCGAGCTCGGAACCGAGGACGTGAGACTCGAGTCGAACGGAACGAGCTTCACGGGTGTGGCGCTGAAGGGCATCGTCAAGCGAACGACGCGCTTCGAGAAGATCCTCGACGTCGTGGAGCGCAAGAAGCGACAGCGTGAGATCGTTCGTGCGATCGCCGCCGTGGATGGTGATCCACAGGTATGGCTCCGGGACGGCCAACGTGTGGTCGAGGTCGCCAACGGAGTCATCGCGCGGCTCGCAAGCGTCCACTCCGAGTTGCTGCCCGTGACGTTCGCGGTCGAGGAAGACGCGGAGCACAACAGCCAGCGGCTCGTTTTCTCGACGCGGGGAAACGGAACGAGCCATCGCACGGTCGTCGACATGGAGCTTTGTCAGTCCCCCGAGTTCGAGGAACTGCGGCGTCTGGCGGGGGATCTGCGTGCGACGGGAGCGGCACCGTTCACCCTGACGACGGGCAGCAAAGTGGTCACGGCGGGCAGCCTCCGGGAGGCCGTCGAACAGATCGTTCGTGACGGTCGGAAGGGGCTCGAGATCCAGCGGTACAAGGGACTCGGAGAAATGAACCCCGAGCAGCTATGGGAGACCACGATGAACCCGGAGACGCGAACCCTTCTGCAGGTGAAGCTCTCCGACGCCTACACTGCGAACGAGGTCTTCTCGACGCTGATGGGCGACGAGGTCGAACCCCGCCGGAAGTTCATCGAAGCCAATGCCTTGGCGGTGAGGAATCTCGACGTCTGATTCGTGCACCGGTGTATCGACGCAATCGTCGGAGCACCGTGAGCATATCCGACGCCTGGCGGGAATCCGCCGTCGATTGAGAGCCATTCGGGTGAGGGAAGAGAGCGATGGAGTCGACGCTCAAGCAGAACAAGATTCCGGTCAACATCGAAGACGAGATGCGTCAGTCCTACATGGACTACGCGATGAGCGTCATCATCCGTCGCGCGTTGCCGGATGCCCGCGACGGATTGAAGCCCGTGCATCGTCGCATTTTGTACGCGATGTACGACCTCGGGAACGAGTGGAACAAGGGCTACAAGAAGTCGGCGCGCGTCGTCGGCGACGTCATCGGTAAGTACCATCCACACGGCGATTCGGCCGTGTACGATGCGATCGTACGCATGGCCCAAGAGTTCTCCATGCGCTACCCGCTCGTCGACGGCCAGGGAAACTTCGGGTCCGTGGACGGTGATCCGGCCGCTGCCATGCGGTACACCGAGATACGCATGGCGCGAATCGCCGGCGAGTTGTTGGCCGACATCGACAAGGAAACCGTCGAGTTCAGCCCGAACTACGACGAGACGCTGCACGAGCCGCGCGTGCTGCCGGCGCGACTCCCGAATCTCCTGCTGAACGGAAGCTCGGGCATTGCCGTTGGGATGACGACCAACATTCCGCCCCATAATCTGAACGAGCTCGCCGACGCCGTCGTTGCGTTGATCGAGAACCCGGCGATCACGATCACCGGCCTCATGGAGCATCTTCCGGGCCCGGATTTTCCGACGGCGGGCTTCATCCACGGCAAGGACGCCATTCGCGAGGCGTACGAGACCGGAAAGGGCGTTCTCCAGGTTCGGGCTCGCGCCGCGACAGAGGTCGAGAAGAAGAGCGGCCGCAGCAGCATCATCGTCAGCGAGCTCCCCTATCAGGTGAACAAGGCGCGCCTGCTCGAGCGGATCGCGGAACTGGTGAACGAGAAGCGCATCGAGGGCATCTACGATCTTCGCGACGAGTCCGATCGGCAGGGCATGCGCATCGTGATCGAGCTCAGGCGCGACGCTGTTCCGGAGGTGGTGCTCAACCAGCTCTACAAGATGACGCCGATGCAGGAATCCTTCGGGATGATCATGCTGGCGATCGTCGACAATCGACCGCGCCTGCTGAGCCTGAAGGAGGCCCTTCAGCAGTTCGTCGCTCATCGTTTCGAGGTGGTGACGCGGCGAACGGTCTTTGACCTGCGCAAGGCCGAGGAGCGGCTCCACATTCTCGAGGGGCTGAAGATCGCGATCGAGAACCTGGACGCCGTGATTCAGCTCATCAGGAAGGCGGCCAACCCGACGGCGGCCAAGGAAGGGTTGATCAGCACGTTCGCGCTTTCGGAGCTGCAAGCGCAAGCGATTCTCGATATGCGGCTGCAACGGCTCACGAATCTGGAACGGGACAAGATTCTCGAGGAGCACCACGAGGTCGAAGCGCTGATCACTCGTTTGCGGACGATCCTCGCCGACGAGCGTGAGATATCGAAGATCATCGTCACGGAAATGCGCGAGCTGAAATCGACGTACGGCGACACGCGGCGCACCGAGATCGTCGAGCACGTCGGGGACATATCGATCGAAGACATGATCGCCGACGAGGACATGGCGGTCACCATCTCCCATGAGGGCTACATCAAACGGAATCCAGCCTCGCTCTATCGTGCGCAGCGACGAGGCGGCAAGGGGAAGATCGGTACCACGACACGGGACGAAGACTTTGTGGAGCACCTCTTCGTCGCGTCGACGCACAGCTACCTGTTGTTCTTCACCACCATCGGCAAGGTGTACTGGATCAAGGTGCACGAGTTGCCGCAGGCCGGCAGAGCCGCTCGTGGCAAGGCGATCGTCAACCTGCTGAACCTGCATCCGGACGAGAAGATCTCGGCGTTTCTTCCGGTCCGCGAGTTCCGTGAGAACCACTTCGTGTTCTTCGCGACGAAGCAAGGTATCGTGAAAAAGACCGACCTGATGGCGTACGCGAACCCGAGACCATCGGGGATCATAGCGATCGGACTGGATACCGGCGACGAGGTGATCGGGGTCCGTCTCACCGACGGCCGACAGGAGGTGATCCTCACGACGCGCGCCGGCCAGGCGATCCGCTTCCGTGAAGAGGAGGTTCGCAGCATGGGACGCGGCGCGGCCGGGGTGAAAGGCATCACCCTGGACAGTAGCGACGAGGTTGTCAGCCTGGAGATCCTCAGTCCCGGGGCGAGCGTCTTGACCGTTGCCGAGAACGGCTACGGGAAGCGTACCGACATCGCGGAGTATCGTGTTCAGGCTCGCGGAGGCAAAGGCATCATCACGATGAAGGCGACGGAACGTACGGGGGCGGTCATCGGGGTCCAACAAGTGACCGACGAGGACAACCTCATGCTGGTGACGAGCACGGGAAAGATCATCCGGCTGCGTGTCGCCGACATCCGGGTGATCGGGCGCAATACGCAAGGCGTGCGGCTGATCGACATTGAAGAGGGCGAACGCGTGGTCAGCCTCGCGCGGCTGGCGGAGCAAGAAGATTCGGATCAGGAAGAAGAAGACGGGGGCGCCGCGAACGGCAACGCGGAGGATGGGGATCCCAGGGAAGAATGAGTGCCGCTATCCGTGTCGTTTGCGTGAAAAACGGCCCGGCCGCGATCGTCTGAGGGGTTGAAGCGGCATCGCCTGAGCCAAGCGTTGCAGAAGCTTGGCAGCTTCATCGCACCACGCGATGTAGTCGCGCTCGTAGCGGATCCCGCGGCGCAAGGTGAGGTACGGTCCGAGGCGATCGCGAGTAGCGACAGGGAGACCGCTTTCCAGGAAACGCTCGAGTTCCTGGTAGCGCTGTAGCTTGATCTCGTGCAACTCGCGATGGCGGCGAATGAGGGCGAGTGCTTCGTCGTCCGACAGCAGACCGCTGCAAAAGGTCTTCAGCATCATCTCGTCTTTGACCCGTTGAGTGGTGGGGGGAACCCGCAGCCACTCGATCAATTCGTCCCGACCAGATTCGCTGAGGGAGTAGATTTTCTTCGTCGGACGACCCTTCTGCTCCACGCTGCGATGGGCAATCTGTCCCGCGCGTTCGAGGCGCGCCAGCTCCTTGTAGATCTGCGGGTGGGTCGCGTGCCAGAAGTAGCCGACGGATCCGTCGAAGAGCTTCATCAGCTCGTAACCCGTGAGAGGGTCGTGTGCGAGCAGACTCAGGATCGCATACTTGAGTGACACGCGGACGGGTCCTACCAGGTCCAGCCGGCGCGTCCTACCTATAGGAATGGGGGCATCGAGCTGTTCGGCTTGCCATGGAGGTACCGATGTGAAAGACCCCGGCATCCTCGGTCGGGAAACCCCGAGGTCTTGCGGTGACCGCACCAGAGGAGAATCTCGAATGTCCAAGGGTACGTGCAAGTTCGAAGGGTGTTCCGGCGCGGTGGCAGGTAAGGGGTACTGCGCGCGACACTACAAGCGGTGGCGTGAGGGGGCTTTGCCGAAGGCGCGATACAAGACGTGTACGGCGGAAGCCTGCCGGAAGCCCCGTGCGATCGGGTCGAAGTGCGCGGAACACGGAAGCAAAGCTCCCGCGGCGGGCGGGGAAGCGGCCGCCGCCTCCGCATAAGAAATTGACAGCGGCGATCCCCTGTGATGGATAGCCCGATTCCATGAAGCGAACTTTCCAGCCCAGCAACACGCGCCGTAAGCGAACCCACGGCTTCCTCGCGCGGATGGCTACGCCCGGTGGGCGTAACGTCCTGAAGCGACGGCGAGCCAAGGGACGAAAGCGGCTGACGGTCTCGATCCCTCCGAAGCAGCCCCGATGACAGCCGAAAATGGCGAGGGCTTCACGCGGTCGGCACGGATTCGGCGCCGCGGGGAGTTCTTGTCATTGGGGCGAAGGGGCGAAAGGCGGAGGACCGAGCACTTCACCTTCGTCGTCCAGAGTTCGGGTGCGGCTGGGCGGCTGGGTATCACCGTGAGCCGCAAGGTTGGCGGTGCCGTGACCAGGAATCTCTTGAAGCGTCGGATCCGTGAGAGCTTCCGGCGTCATCCGATGCGCGACCGCTTCTTCGGGGACCTGCTCGTGATCGCGAAAGCGGGTGTAGGAGCGGTTCCAGCGGCGATCGTTCAGAGCGACGTGGGGTCGATCTTGGAGGCATTCGGACGTAGGCACGCGAGCTCCCGGTGAGTGACCGTCGATCGGCACTGAGGGTGGGAGCAGTCCTTCCGATCCGGATCTATCGACGAGTGCTCTCTCCCTTGCTGCCACCGGCCTGCCGATTCTATCCGACCTGTTCCGAGTACGCCGAGGAGGCTGTTCTCGTGCACGGTGCGGCGCGCGGGGCGTGGCTGGCGGCTCGACGGCTATTACGGTGTCACCCATGGTCCGTGGCGGGAGTCGACCCGGTTCCCGGCTCGCCTCGGTGAATGATGGAACGACGCGCGATCGTAGCGGCCGTTCTGTGTCTGATCGTTCTGGTCGGATATCAAGAGGCCCTACGCTATCTGTATCCCGCGCCACCGTCGGGTGAAGCGACGAGCACCGACGCTCCAACGCCCGATGGGACCTCGGTGGCGAAACACGAAGCGGCACCGCAGCCTATCGACGACGCGGTCTCCCCGCCGCCGACCGAACCGGTTATCGTGGATACGGAGCTCTTCACGGCCCGCATCGAAACCGCGGGCGGTCGCATCTCGAGTCTGAAGCTGAAGGCGTTTCGGGCGGCAGTCGGCGCCGACAGCGAGCCATTGGAGCTTATCCAGGTCGCGTCCGGGGCCGCCGCCCCCCTCGGCGCGCGATTGGCATCGGACGACGGCAAGGTCGTCGAGGACGATACGCGCGTGCTGTACACCGCCGATCGATCCGAGCTGACGCTGCGGGGCGCGGAGACGCAGGCGATCGTTCTTCGTGGAACGTTGCCTTCGGGCGGCACGATCGAGAAGAAGCTCACCTTCTCCGGTGCCAGCTATCCATTCTCGGTCGAGGTGACGGCAACCGGGGCGCCAGCGCAACTCGGCCGTATCGGGCTCGGGTGGAGACATCAGATCGGAGAGGTGGTCTCGGGTGATCCCGAGGCCCACTACCGCGGCACGCTGGTGCTCGAGGACAAGAAGGTCGTCCGCGATCTCGCGACCAGCCTGGCGGGTTCACCGGTAAAGATCTTCCAACCGCCCGTGCGTTGGGCGGGCTACGCCGATCACTATTTTCTTGCCGCGCTGATGCCCGAAGAACCGGCCGCGTCGCGCGCGACGGTCAGCCCAGAGAACGGCGGCATACAGTTGCTGGTAACGAGTGCGCGGAGCTCGACGGATTCCGCCCGGTTCACGGTCTTCGTCGGACCCAAGGACGTCGAGGTTCTCACGACCGTCGGAAATCAGCTGGAGCGCGCGGTGGATTTCGGCTGGTTCTCTTTTCTGGCGGTGCCGCTGCTGCGTCTCCTGAAGGCGTTTCATCGAATCACTGGAAACTACGGCGTCGACATCGTGCTGCTCACGATTCTGATCAAGGTCCTCTTCATCCCGCTTACGAATCGCAGCATGAAATCGATGCGGGACATGCAGCGTCTGCAGCCGCAGATGGCGAAGCTCCGGGAGAAGTTCAAGGACGATCGTGAGCGGCTCAACAAGGAGATGATCGAGCTGTATCGCAGGCATCGCGTGAATCCGCTCGGGGGCTGCTTGCCAATGCTCCTGCAGTTTCCGGTGTTCATCGGGTTGTACCAAGCCCTGAGTCAGGCGATCGAGCTTCGTCACGCACGGTTCGCGTTCTGGGTACACGACTTGTCGGCGCACGAGTGCTATCCATGGCCCGGACAAGGAACGATCAGCGGGTGCAACGAGTTCGCCATCCTCGGCCTTCCCCTTCCGATCCTGGTGCTGCTGATGGGGGGGAGCATGATACTGCAGCAGTATCTGGCGCCATCGACGGGCATGGATCCGGCTCAACAGAGGATGATGCTGGTGCTGATGCCGGTCATGTTCACCGTGATGTTCATCAACTTTCCGTCGGGGCTGGTGCTCTACTGGCTGGTGAACAACGTGCTGACGATCGCGCAGCAGTGGTGGTCGAATCGCGAGGCCCCGGCGTCTCAGCCGGCGTAGCGAGCCTCCCGCCCCCAGACCCGCTTGCGGCCACTCCTGCCGCGAGCCGGTGCCCATCATGACGCGCGACACCATCGCGGCGGTCGCGACGGCAGCCGGTTCCGCAGGAGTCGCGATCGTTCGGGTCAGCGGTACGGATGCCCATGCGGTGGCCGGCGCCATCTTCCGTCGTCGCGGTGGGCCGGGTGTTCCACAGACGCGGCGGATCTACGTAGGCAAGCTCGTCGACCCGAGAACCGGCGAGGTACTGGACGAGGTCCTGGCCTTCGGGATGCGGGCACCGTCGAGCTTCACAGGCGAAGACGTGGTGGAGTTCCATTGTCACGGCGGCGCGCTCGTCACCCAGCGGGTCCTGGAGTCGGTGTGCGCTTCGGGAGCCCGCCCCGCCGAGCCCGGAGAGTTCACGAAGCGCGCGTTCCTGAACGGGCGCATCGACCTCGCGCAAGCAGAGGCGGTCGCGGATCTGATCGCCGCTCGGAGTGAGGCGGGCCGGCGTCTCGCGTTGTCGCAGCTCGAAGGAAATCTTTCGAGCAGCGTGGCGAGGCTTCGCGGAGCGCTCGTGGGCGCATGTGCGCTTTGTGAGGCCGCGCTGGATTTTTCCGAGGAGGATCTCCCGGAGGTCGAGGGTACCGACGTAGGCGACGCGCTGAAGCGGGTGCGGCGCGAATTGGAAGGGATGGCGGCGACGTTCGAACGAGGACGTTTGAAATACGACGGTGCACGTGTGGCGCTGGTGGGTCGCCCCAATGTCGGCAAATCGAGCCTCATGAACGCGCTCGTGGGTCGCGATCGTGCGATCGTGACGCCCATTCCGGGGACCACGCGCGACGTTCTGGAGGCAGGGATCGTCGTCGGTGGAGCACCGGTGGTGCTTCTGGATACGGCGGGCCTTCGGAGTACCACGGACTTGGTCGAAGCGCTGGGTGTCGAGCGGACCCGAGGGGCGGTCGAGGAGGCCAGGTGCGTATTGGTGATCTTTGACGGAAGCACGACCCTGGATGCGGACGACGCACACGTCGTGGACGCCGTTCGGCCCGGTCGAACCGTTGCGGTGGTGAACAAGACGGATCTACCGCCGCAGGTGTCGGATGCGGAGGTGCGTTCGCTTGTCGGGGATGCGCCGATCGTCCGCGTGAGCGCAGTGACCCAGGAAGGCATCGAGGCGCTCATGGCGGCCATGAAGAGTACGGTCTTCGGACTCGGCCAGCACCCGGACGAAGAGGAAGTCGTCCTGTTCCGTGCCCGACATCACGATGCCGTTCGCGAGTCCCTGTCGCATCTGAGCCGCGCCGAGCGAGCGATCGAGGAAGGCTCACCGCTCGAGCTAGTCGCCAGCGACCTTGGCCTGGCGGCTGCGGCGCTTTCGTCCATCACGGGTGAGATCACAACGGAGGACGTCCTCGACCGGGTATTTGCCGATTTCTGTCTCGGAAAATAAGTTTGGCGTCGAACAATGGATTCGTACGACGTCATCGTGATCGGCGCCGGACATGCCGGCATCGAAGCGGCTTTGGCAGCCGCACGAACCAAGGCTCGCGTCCTACTCCTTACACAGAATATCGACCACGTAGGACAAATGTCTTGCAATCCTGCAATAGGCGGGATCGGTAAGGGACATTTGGTGAAGGAGATCGATGCCCTTGGTGGTGAGATGGCGCGGGCGATCGACGAAACCGGAATCCAGTTTCGGACGCTCAATACGAAGAAGGGTCCATCGGTAAGGGCCACTCGAGCGCAAGCGGACAAGGCACTGTATCGCGCGCGGATGAAGCGAATCGTCGAGGCCGCACGGGGCGTGACGCTGCGCCAGGCAAGCATCGAGCGTTTGCGTGTGGACCGACGACGCGTCGTCGGGGTCGAGACGGGGTTCGGTGAGGTGTTCGCGGGGAAAGCCGTCATCCTGACGACCGGCACCTTTCTCCAGGGACTGATCCATGTCGGGAGGCGGAGCTTCGCTGGAGGTCGCGCCGGCGAGGCGGCGATCCTGGGTTTGAGCCGGAGTCTCGAGGAGCTTGGATTCGTCGTCGGGAGATTGAAGACCGGCACCTGCCCGAGACTGGACCGTCGAACCATCGATTTCTCCCGGTTGGCTGAGCAACCCGGGGATCCTGATCCGACGCCGTTCTCGTCGTTTGCGTCGGTGATCCGGCAACCACAGGTCGCTTGCTTCATCGCCCACACGACCTCGGACACTCACGAGATCGTGAGACGGGGCCTGCCGGAGTCGGCGATGTTCTCAGGACGGATCAACTCGCGGGGTCCGCGTTACTGCCCGTCGATCGAGGACAAGGTAGTCCGGTTCGCCGAGAAGGATCGCCACCAGATTTTCTTGGAGCCGGAGGGGTTGGACACGGTAGAGATCTATCCGAACGGTCTTTCGACAAGTCTCCCTCTCGACATCCAGGTCTCCATGGTTCGCTCGATCGCGGGGCTCGAACGTGCAGAGATCATGCGCCCCGGATACGCGATCGAGTACGACTACGTCGATCCGCTCCAACTCCACCCTTCCCTGGAGACCAAAGCGGTTTCTGGTCTCTTCCATGCCGGACAGATCAACGGCACGACCGGCTACGAGGAAGCCGCGGCGCAGGGACTCTTGGCTGGGTTGAATGCTTCTCGGTTGGTGCGGGGCGAGACACCAATCATCCTCGGGCGAGACCAGGCATACATCGGAGTCATGGTCGATGACCTCGTTACGAGGGGGGTGGGCGGCGAACCGTACAGGATGTTCACCTCCCGGGCCGAACACAGGTTGATCCTTCGCGAAGGGAACGCCGACCAGCGGCTCGCCCGGATCGCTTTCGAGTCCGGACTGATCGGTCGTGAACGATACGATTTCGTGATGGCGAAGGAGGATAGGATCAGAGACGAGATCCGCCTCCTCGAGTCGATCGGACTTGCTAGCGACCTCCGTCGCCCATCGACGGCCTTCCAGGACCTGATCGGGCGACGTCCCGAAGGTTTTCCTCTGCCGGAGAAAGGAGTACAGAGCGAGGTCGAATGTCGCATCAAGTACGAGGGGTACATTCGTCGGCAGGAGCGCGAAATAGCTCGCCTTCGATGTCTCGATGGCCTCGACCTTCCCGGCCACTTGAACTACTCCGACGTCCCTTCCCTCTCGAAGGAGATTCGCGAGAAGCTCTCGGCCGTGCGACCGAAGACCCTGGGACAAGCATCGAGAATTCCAGGCGTAACGCCAGCGGCCATCGCCATTCTCTCCGTCTTCCTGAAGTCCCGCCAGCGTCGTGAGGCCGACGACCCTGCGGTTGTCGGAGAATGACCGCGAGCATCTGGTAATCGCCGCCGCAGCCCTCGGTGTCGAAGTGACGCCCGAGGCAGTTCGAGAGCTCACCAGGTTCGCCGACATCCTCGACCTGTGGAGTCGTAGAACGAATCTCCTGTCCTGTGGTTCTTCGCGCGAGCTCGTGGACCGTCATCTACTGGACTCTTTGGCGATAAGTCCCCTGCTTCCACTCCGCGGCACCGTGGTCGACCTCGGATCGGGAGCAGGATTTCCAGGTCTACCTCTGGCGATCGTGCGGCCGCACCAACCGTTCGTGCTCGTGGAGTCCAAACAGCGCAAGGCGAGCTTTCTCTCCGAGGTTCGGAGGACCCTCGGACTCCATAATGTCGAAGTGATAGCCGGCCGGGCCGAGACGCCGCCCTCGGGATACGTGCATCAAGCGGCGGTGGTGATTTCGCGCGCGGTCTGGTCCGACGAGGGGCTGGTGGCAGTTGCGGCGGCGTGGGTGAATGAAGACGGGATGCTGCTTCGGATGAAAGCGCAGGATTCCGAAGTCATCGAGGGGCGCTCGTTCACCCTCGAGAGAACTGTACGGTACGGGATCGAGGGCGACCGGGATCGAGCCGTGGATGTGCTGCGCTTTCAGGCGTAGCGACGATTCATAGTTTCACGTGAAACTTCGATCGGAATTTTGTTCCACGTGAAACGTCGCCCACGTCTTGCCTCAGGCGGGCGAGGTCGAGCGTCCTTTTCGTATGCTTCGCTTTGTGGTACGCGATGCGACACGGCCGTTCATGGCGCGGAGGTGCTCGTGGGACGGGTTCTAGCGGTCGCCAACCAGAAAGGCGGCGTTGGTAAAACAACTACTTCGGTCAATCTCAGTGCTGGTTTGGCTATCTCGGGCCATTTGACGTTGATGATCGATCTCGATCCGCAAGCGAGCGCCACCAGCGGCCTCGGAATTCATCCCCAAGAGGTTGGCGCATCTGTCTATCACGCGTTGATCGGAGAGCGTGCGGTCGAGGACATCGTACGTTCTACTCAGGTCGAGAACCTATGGGTGATGCCGGCAAGTCGAGACCTGATCGGGGCGGAGATCGAGTTGGTACCCCTCCCGCGCCGTGAATTCAGGCTTCAGCAGGCCATCGCTACGCTGAAGCACCGCTTCGAGTTCATCATCATCGATTGCCCGCCTTCCTTGGGGCTCCTCACGGTCAACGCGCTCAGCGCCGCGGACGCGGTCTTGATCCCCCTCCAGTGCGAGTACTACGCGTTGGAAGGCCTGAGCGCCCTGCTCGACACGATCGGATTCATTCGCCAGAGCCTCAATCCATCTCTTGAGATTGAGGGTCTTTTACTAACGATGTTTGATACGAGAAACAGCCTCGCTCACCAGGTCGTGAACGAGGTCCGACAGCACTTCCCGGAGCAGGTCTTCAAGGCTGTGATTCCTAGAAATGTTCGCCTGAGCGAGTCCCCGAGTTATGGCGTGCCGGCGATGGTCTATGACGCTGGCTCACGAGGTGCCAAGGCATACGCCGCCTTGACGCAAGAGTTGGTTCAAAACGCTGTTGGGAGATAGGCGATGCGCAAGGCCCTGGGACGCGGACTCGACGCTTTGATTCCGGGAGCCGGGAAGGCATCTCAGGCTCCGGAGCCCGTCCAGGAGGCGACGCCGGGCGACCTGATGGTGGCCCTCGACCGGATCCGCCCGAATCCTCGCCAACCTCGGATCGAGTTCGGAGAGGGCCCGCTTGCCGAGCTGGCGGCGTCCATCCGCGTACAAGGGGTCATCCAACCCCTCCTGGTGCGGCGCCTCGCCGATGGCGATTTCGAGCTCGTCGCAGGGGAACGGAGGTTGCGAGCCGCGGAGCGCGCGGGCCTGACCCACGTTCCGGTCTACGTCCGCGATCTCTCTGACGGCGAGAGCCTGGAGCTGGCACTCGTCGAAAACCTGCAACGCGATGATCTCTCTCCGCTGGAAGAGGCGGCCGCCTATCAGCGACTCATCAATGAGTTCGGCCTCACCCAGGAGAAGGTGGCGGAGCGGGTCGGCAAGAGCAGGCCGGCGGTTGCGAATTCCCTGCGTCTCTTGCGACTTCCCGAGGCGATCAAGAACGACATCGCACGCGGTCGGCTCACTGCCGGACATGCGCGCGTTCTTCTTTCCATCGACAATCCGGATGCTCAGCTTCGCGCGGCCAAGCAGATCCAGGCGCGTCAGATGTCGGTTCGGGACGCGGAGCAGCTCGCTTCGACGCGCAAATCCGCCCAGCCGGTGACTCCAAGGGATCCGCATCGCGCGGCCCTCGAGCGCGACCTCTCGGCTGCGCTCGGGACTCGAGTTCGCATTGCTCCGAAGGGTCCGGGCGGCCGAATCGAAATCGAGTACTACTCGCCCGAAGAGCTTCAGGGCCTCGTGGATCGCATAGGCGGACGCGGCTCCGGATTTTGACAACTCCCGATAGCCGATGGTAAGACGACGCGGTTTTGGGTCGGCCAATCAGCGAGCAGTCCGTCGAAAGGAAGCCCTCTATGGCGCTCTTCGGCAAAGAGAATCGCGACCGGAACGATCGCTTCGAGTCGCAGGAGATTCGCACGGCAATCGACGAGCCCCCCCGCATCGAGCGCGAAGGCCTGGACAAGGAAGCGGTCCCGGCGTCGGTCGCCGGTGAGGTGAATGCCTACCTCGGCAAGGGCAGCCGGGTCACGGGTAAGCTCAACTTTGAAGGAACCGTTCGCGTCGACGGCCAAGTCGAGGGCGAGATCGCCGCACAAGACACCCTGATCGTGGGAGAGCCCGCGATCGTGAACGCTCAGATCACCGGCAGCTGTGTCATCATCAAGGGTCGTGTGACGGGTGACATCACTGCCCGTAAGCGTGTCGAGATTCGCGCCCCCGGGAAGCTCTTCGGAAACGTCACGACGCCGAGCCTCATCATCCAGGAAGGTGTGATCTTCGAGGGGCACTGTTCGATGGGCGGTGCGGAGGCCTCGAAGGCGACCGGCAAGGTCACGCCGTTCCCGAAAGACGACAAGATATCCGACGGCGGCGGCCTCTTGAAGGTCCACTCCGAGGGCACAAAATAGCCTTCGCTTTCGTCGGGTTCGACGAAGCTCCACAGCCAACGCCGCCCTAGGACTCTTCCCAGGCTTTCTTAGGAAGAACCTGCGGTGCCATTCCCAACGACGATCGAGATTCCGTGATCAAGCTTCCGCCAGACATAACATTCGTCATCCAGCTCGTCGGGTTCGTGGTGTTTTGGCAGCTGATGCGCGTGCTGCTGTTCTCCCCGATGCAGGCGGCGCTGAAGAAGCGTGCCGAGAGCACGGGTGGAGCGCGGTTACGTGCCGAGGCTATGATCGCGGAAGCCGCCCAGATCGATGCAGCGGTGCAATCCGGGTTGGCCGACGCGCGTCAGCGGGGAGCTCGTCAGGCCGAAGACATACGCCGTGCATCGGAGGCCGAGGAGCACGGGATACTCGAACGATACCGCGGCGAAGCCACGAGCGTGTTGGAACGCGAGCGGGCTGCCACCGATGCGCAGGTTCGGGAAGCTAGGGCTCCCCTCGAAGCGGAAGCCTCGAAGCTCGCCGGCAGCGTCGTGCTTCGAGTGCTGGGACGGGCGGCGTGAAGGCGCCGCGCCTTTTCTCCAAGGTCGCAGCGGTCCTTGTCGTCGTGGCATCGTTGCAGGCGGCACCGCTGGCCGTCGCCGCTGCCGCGGATCCGCATCACGAAGCGACCGCCGAGCACGGGCACGATGCCGAGCACCACGCTCCGGGCCTGGATCAGCTCTTGTTCCCGGCGATCAACTTCGCCGTCTATTTCTTCATCGTCGTACGGTTCGTGATCCCGGCGATGCGCGAGTTCCTGCGGCGTCGCCATTCCGACCTCGTCGAATCGCAGGCCGAATCCGCCGCCGCTCTGACACGCGCAGAGGCCGAGCTCGCCGCCAGCAAGGCACGTCTCGCGGGTCTCCAGGATGAGGCCGAAGGCATTCGGCATG
This sequence comes from Deltaproteobacteria bacterium, assembly GCA_020848745.1. Lineage (NCBI taxonomy): Bacteria > Pseudomonadati > Myxococcota > Myxococcia > Deltaproteobacteria bacterium. The sequence goes on from JADLHM010000012.1 coordinate 77,208, forward strand.
ATTTGGTCACGATCGCGAACCGCCAATCCGAACGGTTGAAGGCGCAAGCGGAAGAGACCGGTGCCCGGCGCCTGGCGGACGCTACACTCTTGGCCGAGCAAGAGAGGCGGCGCGCCATGGTGAAGCTCCGAAGTGATCTCGCGCAAGCGGCCACTCGGATTGCGGAAGATCGCGTGCGAAACGCCCTCACGCCGGACGATCAGCGGTCCTTCGTCCAGGCGTTCCTCCGGGAGGCGGGCACGCGATGAGGCCCGATGCCATTGCCCGCCGCTATGCACGGGCGCTCTTTTCGATCGCCAAGGCCCAAGGGTCTCTGGATTCCGTCGGCTCAGCCCTCGGCACCATGACGGATGCTCTCGTCGAGCCGAACGTCATGCGAGTGCTCACGGGGCCGGTTCATCGTGACCGCAAGCGGGCGCTCCTCGCGAAGATCGTCGAGACGGTTGATGCCCCGCAGGCTCTTCGTGATTTTCTGTCGCTGCTCGCAGACCATGAGCGCCTCCGTCACGTCGAAGCGATCCGCACGGTCTTCGATGCGTTGCTGGATCGGGAGCGCGGTATCACCCGAGCGGTCATCTGCAGCGCCACGCCGCTCTCCGCCGACATCCTCGAGGAGATCACGCGAACGTTCGGAACGATCACTGGTCGGACCGTCAAGGCACGGGTCGAGGTCGTGCAGGATCTCATCGCGGGTGTGATCGTCGAGGTGGAAGGCAAGGTTTACGACGGCAGTCTGCGGACGGAGCTCGGCAAACTGCGGCAGCAGATGGCCACCGGAAGTTGAAGCACTGAGAAAGGAACAGTGATGGAGATTCGCGCCGCCGAGATCAGCGACGTCATCAAGCAGCAAATCGCCGAGTACAGCCGTGAGCTCGAGGTGCGAGAAACCGGCGTCGTCCTTTCTTGTGGCGATGGCATCGCCCGCATCTACGGCCTCGACAAGGCCGCGGCCGGGGAGCTCCTTCAGTTCCCACACGATATCTTCGGCATGGTCCTCAATCTCGAAGAGGACAACGTCGGCTCGGTGCTGTTCGGTGAGGCGCGCGCGATCGGCGAAGGCGACGAGGTGCGGCGTACGGGTCGCATCGCCGAGGTTCCGGTAGGTCAAGCTCTGCGGGGACGTGTCGTGAACGCCCTCGGGCTGCCCATCGACGGGAAGGGACCCATCGCGAGCACGGAGAATCGCCGCATCGAGCTGAAAGCGCCCGGCATCGTCGCGCGGCAGCCGGTCAAGGAGCCGTTGCAGACGGGCATCAAGGCGATCGACACGATGATCCCGATCGGCCGCGGTCAGCGCGAGCTCATTATCGGAGATCGCCAGACCGGCAAGACCGCCGTCGCTCTCGACACGATCGTCAATCAACGCGGCGGGGACGTGACCTGCATCTACGTCGCAATCGGCCAGAAGCGCTCCACGGTCGCCCAGGTCGTCGAAAAGCTCGCGCGGGCAGGCGCGATGGAGTACACGACCGTCGTTGCGGCAACCGCTTCCGAGTCGGCACCGCTCCAGTTCATAGCGCCCTACACGGGGTGCGCGATGGGTGAGTACTTCCGCGACAACGGCCAGCACGCGCTCATCATTTACGATGATCTTTCGAAGCATGCGGTCGCGTATCGGCAGCTCTCACTGCTGCTGCGTCGCCCCCCTGGGCGTGAAGCATTCCCCGGCGACGTTTTCTATCTGCATTCGCGTCTCCTGGAGCGTGCCGCGAAGATGAGCGCCGATCGCGGCGGCGGCTCCCTCACCGCACTGCCGATCATCGAGACACAGGCGGGCGACGTCTCGGCCTACATTCCCACGAACGTCATCTCGATTACCGACGGGCAGATCTACCTCGAAAGCGACCTTTTCTACTCGGGCGTCCGACCCGCGGTGAACGTCGGTCTGTCGGTGTCTCGCGTCGGTGGTGCCGCACAGATCAAGGCGATGAAACAGGTCGCCGGCACGCTGCGTCTCGACCTCGCCCAGTTCCGCGAGATGGCGGCGTTCGCGCAGTTCGGCTCGGACCTCGATGCCTCCACGCAGAAGATGCTCGCGCGCGGAGTGCGGCTGGTCGAGATCCTCAAACAGCCGCAGTTGCAGCCGCAGGCCGTCGAGAAGCAGGTGCTGATCGTCTATGCTGCCACGAACGGCTTCATCGATGCGCTGCCTCCGGAAGTGATGCACCGCTACGAGGCGGAGCTCTTCGATTACGTGGAGAGCAAACACCCACAGGCCCTCGTCGCGCTTCGCGAGAAGCGGGAGCTTTCGAACGAGGTGAAGGCGCAGCTCAACGCCGTCCTCGAAGAGTTCAAGGGACGGTTCGCCGCCTGATGGCGAGTCTCAAGGCCATCCGCAAGCGGATCGTTTCGGTTCGCAACACGCAGCAGATCACCAAGGCCATGAAGATGGTCGCGGCGGCCAAGCTGCGCCGCGCGCAGGAAGCCGTGGTGCAGTCACGGACATATGGCGAGAAGCTCGGCGAGGTCGTCGCCGGGCTCGCTTCGGAAAGCTCGTTGCGCGAGCACGTCCTCGTTCGCGATCGCAGCCCGGAAGCCCGGGTGATGCTCATCGTGTTGACCTCCGATCGCGGCCTCTGCGGCGGCTTCAATACCAACCTGATCCGGCAAGCGGAGCGCTTCCTCGCAACGCCCGACCGAACCACCGTTCTCGGCACGATCGGTCGCAAGGCATTCGATTTCTACAAGCGCCGCTCGGTCGAGATCGTGGAGCACGCAACCGCCGGCAGCGGCAGTCCGATCGATCTGGCGCGCAGCATCGTCGCGCGAGCGGTCGCCCGGTTCACCGCCGGGGAGGTCGACGCGGTTCACGTGCTCTTCAGTCGTTTCCGTTCCGCCATTTCGCAGGTTCCGACGGTGGAGCGTCTCCTTCCAATCGAAGCGCCGTCGGCCACCGACAGCCCGCGTGAATACCTCTTCGAACCCGACCGCGACGCGGTCATCGAGAGTCTCCTGCCGCGCTACGTCGAGGTGAAGGTGTTCCAGGCGGTTCTGGAGTCGATCGCCAGCGAGCACGGCGCGCGAATGACGGCGATGGAAAGTGCCAGCAAGAACGCCAGCGACATGATCGAGCGCCTCACGCTCGAGATGAATCGAGCCCGGCAAGCCACGATCACCAAGGAGCTCATGGAGATCGTCGGCGGCGCCGAGGCACTCAAGGGTTGACGCGTCGCTGCGCGCGACGGCTCATCAGGAGGATCTTCGTGGCAACGAATGGTACGGGCAACGTCGGGAAAATCACCCAGGTCATCGGAGCCGTAATCGACGTCGAGTTCGACACGGGACAGCTGCCCCCGATTCTGAACGCTCTCACCGTCACGAACCCTGCGATCGACGAGCGTGAGGACAATCTGGTGCTCGAAGTCGCGCAGCACCTCGGTGAACGTACCGTCCGCTGCATCGGCATGGATACGACCGACGGCCTGGTGCGCGGCATGTCGGTGCGCGACACGGGCGACAGCATTCGCATGCCCGTGGGTGCCGAAACGCTCGGCCGCATCCTGAACGTCATCGGGGAGCCTGTCGACGGCATGGGTCCGGTGAACGCCAAATCGACGCTGCCGATCCACCGCGAGCCGCCCGAGTTCGTCGAGCAGGCGACGGAGGTTCAGGCGCTCGAAACCGGCATCAAGGTCGTGGACCTCCTCTGTCCCTACGCCCGCGGCGGTAAAATTGGGCTCTTCGGCGGCGCCGGCGTCGGCAAGACGGTCATCATCCAGGAGCTGATCAACAACGTCGCCAAGCAACACGGCGGCTACTCGGTGTTCGGCGGCGTCGGCGAGCGCACACGAGAAGGAAACGACCTCTGGGCCGAGATGAAGGAATCCGGCGTTATCGCCAAGGCGACGCTCGTCTACGGCCAGATGAACGAACCGCCTGGCGCCCGTGCCCGGGTCGCTCTCTCGGCCCTCACAGCCGCGGAATACTTCCGCGATGCCGAGGGTAAAGACGTGCTGCTGTTCATCGACAACATCTTCCGTTTCACGCAAGCGAACTCGGAAGTGTCCGCGCTTCTCGGTCGCATGCCGTCAGCCGTCGGCTACCAACCGACGCTGGCGACCGATCTCGGTGAGCTCCAGGAGCGGATCACGTCGACGAAGAAGGGGTCGATCACGTCGGTTCAGGCGATCTATGTGCCCGCCGACGATCTTACCGATCCCGCGCCCGCGACGACCTTCGCGCACCTCGACGCCACGACCGTACTGTCGCGACAGATCGCGGAGCTCGGCATCTATCCGGCGGTCGATCCGCTCGATTCGACCTCGCGCATTCTCGACCCCACGATTCTCGGCGAGGACCACTACCATACCGCGCGAGCCGTGCAGGAGATCTTGCAGCGCTACAAGGATCTGCAGGACATCATCGCGATTCTCGGTATGGACGAGCTGTCCGAGGACGACAAGCTCACCGTCGCGCGTGCGCGAAAGGTGCAGCGGTTCCTCTCGCAGCCCTTCCACGTGGCCGAAGCGTTCACCGGGAAGTCTGGTGTCTACGTGAACATCAAGGACACCATCAAAGGCTTCCAAGAGATCGTCGACGGCAAGCACGACGACATCCCCGAGCAGGCCTTCTACATGCAGGGGACGATCGAAGACGTCATCGAGAACGCGAAACGACTCGCGGCTTAAGCACGCAGCTTCCGATGGCCGCCAACAGCTTTCGCATCCGCATTGTCACTCCGGAACGCCTCCTTCTCGACGAGGAGGTCGAGGAAGTGATCGCGCCCGGCGCCGCCGGCGAGTTCGGTGTCCTGCCGGACCACATTGCTTTCCTGACGGCTCTTGCTCCCGGTCGGCTCGCGTACAAGGTCGGTGGCCAACGCCATGTCATCGCGATTTTCGGGGGCTATGCCGAGGTCGCCGACAACGTCATGACGGTGCTGGCGGACGGCGCAGAGGCCGCACGGCAGATCGACCTCGAGGCGGCACGACGGGCGCACGACGAAGCCGAGGACGTTCTCAAGAACATCGATGTCGGCGCTCCCGAGTTCGCCGGCGCACGTCGTACCGTTGATCGCGAAGCGGCCCGCATCGCGGCCGCCTCGGAAAAGTCGTAAGCGAGATCCTCGCCCGCGCTGCCTCAGCCCGGGGGGTTGCTAGGCGCGGCTTCCGGGAATCGGAGCTTGCGTATCACCTGACCCGGCTTGCCGATCGGAGGCAGCTCGCGGCCATCGAGGGAGAGCGATATCCCGCCAGCGTTCCCAACCGTCAGAGAAAAATGCGTCGCGGTCCAGGTACGCGATTCTCCCGCACGCAGCAGGTACTGCTTGGCGGACTGATCGTCGGTTGCGAGCGCGAGCCATGCGTCTTCCTTGGCTGCGATCGTGAGCTCGTGCGCGCCGAGCGGTGTCGCGTCGACGAGTGGTGGTGCCGAAACGGTCGGTGCGGGTGGAGAGCCATCGATAGCAGGCGGCGCGGCGACCGCTGGCTCACCTGTGGGGAAAGACGTCGGCTCCGGAGTCGACGACGTTTCTGCGGTGATGGCGGTGCGGTTCGCGTCTCCCGTGCTGGCTTCCTCGAAGCTCGGGCGGGTGCGTGTCTGCCGTAGCAGCAAGGTCACTGCGAACCCGGCCGTCACGACTACGGAGATCGGTTTCCACAATCCCGCGTAGCGTGGCCGATAGGCGAGCCGCAACGGCGGACTCGTGTCAGCGGGGATCTGCTGAACCATCCCGAGGAACTCGGGAAGCAGCTCCTCGGCATCGATCGCCATGAAGCTCGCGTATTTCCGGAGGAACGGGACGAGGTAGAGCTCGTCGGACACGCCGACCCGGACGTTCGACTCGCCTTCCAGGAGACGAAGGTACTGAAGAGGGATCCCTGTGGCCGACGCGGCTTGCTCGACCGTCATCCCGCGCTTCTCTCGTGCGTTCCGGAGCGTGTCGGCGATCCGGTTGCGCTCGAGCATGCGGCTCCGACCATAGCGATGCGCCGCGACCGGCGCCAGCGTTTCCGTCGCGGCTCCGCGTGGTTACGCCCCTCGTTGACATAACGCAGCGAGCAATACTAAACGTTCAGTATGCCGCAACGGTCGGAAGCTTCTTCGGCGGAACCCGTCGGGGGACGCGTCAGAGCGGCGGGCCGTGGTCGCAAGGAGCTCATGGCCATCGCGATCGATTGCTTCGCCCGGTACGGCTACCAGGGTACGTCGATTGATCGCATCGCGAGCGCGGCCGGCGTTACGAAAGGGGCGCTCTACTACCATTTTCGCGACAAGGAAGAGCTCCTCTTCGAAGCGGTCCAGGATCGCATCGCAGAATTCGAGCAACGTGTCGTCGGCTCGGTGAATCCTTCGACCGATCCCGCGGGAGCATTGGCCGAGATCGCACGGGTCTGCGTGCACATCGCGACCAAGAACAACCTCCGGCGCTTCATTCTGACCCTGATGGTCGAAGCGCTCGACACCAATCCGCGATTGTCGGAGGCGTTCCGCGGGATCCTTCGTCGCTTCCGGAGTTACCTTGCCGGCATCGTCCGGGTCGGCCAGGAGCGAGACGTCTTCCGTCGCGACGTCGACGCATCCCTCGTAGCGGAGCTCTTCGCCGGCGGCGTGATCGGTGCCGAGCTGCAGCATTACCAGGACCCGGAAAGGGTCGATCTCACGCGAGCCATGCAGGGAGTCGTCGCGCAAGTCCTCGCGCTTCTCACCCCCACCGAAGCGCCGCCCAGGCGGGCCGCTGGCGGACGAGCCTCGCGGCGTAAATCATCGAAGGAGCGCTAGATGATCAACTTCGAGCTCGACCAAGAACAACAGCTGATCCGCGACACGGTCGTGAGCTTCGCACGTGACGAGATCCGCCCGCACGCGCGCGAGGCGGACGAGAAGGGTCTCATTCCCTCGGCGTTGATCCAGAAAGGATGGGAGCTCGGCCTCGTGCAGAGCATCATCCCCGAGGAGTTCGGAGGCTTCGGCAACGGTCATTCGGCGATCAGCGGCGCCGTGGTGGCCGAAGAGCTCGCCTATGGCGATCTCTCGATTGCCATGCACTTGTTGGCGCCGCGGCTGGTTACGGTCCCGGTATTGGAGTTCGGCTCTGACGCATTGAAGCGATCCGTCCTGCCGCGCTTCTGCGGGGACCGCTTCGAGCCGGCCTCGGCTGCCGTCATGGAGCCGCGCATGGACTTCGACGCCTTGACGCCCACCACGTCGCTGAAGCGCGACGGCGATGACTACACGCTGAACGGCGAGAAGTGCCTGGTACCGCTCGGGAACGAGGCACGGCAGTTCCTCGTGATCGCGGGTCTCTCGAACGGCACCGGCGCGTCGCACCCGCAAGCTGTCCTGATCGATCGCGAGACGCCCGGTCTCACGATCGGCGACCGCGAACGCAACATGGGCCTCAAGGCCCTGGCGACCACACGCCTTGTGTTCGACGGGTGCAAGGTTCCGCGCGAACAACTCCTCGGCGGCGGCGACGGCGCGATCGCGCGCTTGGCGAACCTCTGGCGGGTCGCGCAGTCGGCCATGGCCGTCGGCGTCGCGCGCGCGGCCTTTGACTACGCCCGCGACTATGCGAAGGATCGCCGCGCTTTCGGACAGGTCATCGCGCAGAAGCAGGCCATTGCGTTCATGCTGGCCGATATGGCGATGGAGGTCGACGCCATGCGCCTGCTCACGTGGGAGGCCGCGTGGAAACTCGATCGCAACGAGGACGCGACCCGCGAAGCGCATCTCGCCAAACGCTACGCCGCGGAGATGGCGCTCAAGATCACCGACAACGCGCTGCAGGTGCTCGGTGGGCATGGATACATCCGCGACCACCTCGTCGAGCTCTTTTTGCGCAACGCGCGCAGCTTCGCGATGCTCGAAGGCTTCGCCATCGCTTGAAAGGACGACGACCATGATCGACTACGAGCTCTCCCCGGACATCGTCGCGACGCGCGAGCAGCTTCACATGCTCGCGGAGCACGCCATGCGTCCCATCGCCCGCGACTACGACGAGCGCGAGCACGAGAAGCCGTGGGACTTCATCAACATGACGTGGCAACTCTCCAAGAACTCCGGCATCGGGCCGGGCCGAGAGAATCGTGACAAGACGGAGCCGCGGCCCGACGCCGAGCGGAATCTGCGCACGTGCGTCGCGGTCGAAGAACTCTCGTGGGGTGACGCGGGGTTGTACCTGGCGATGCCGGGGCCAGGACTGGGCGGTGCGGCCGTCATGGCCGCGGGCACGCCGGAGCAGAAGGAGCGGTTCCTCTCGCGATTCAAGGGCGAGAAGGCGGTGTGGTCCGCCATGGCGATCACCGAGCCCGGCGCCGGCTCCGACAGCGCGGCGATCCAGACCACGGCGGTCCGCGACGGCGACCACTGGGTGCTGAACGGCACCAAGATCTTTTGCACGAGTGGTCTCATGGCCGGCGACCCCAGCAAATCGAACGGCTTCATCGTGGTGTGGGCGACGGTAGATCGCTCCGCCGGACGCGCCGGGATCAAGTCCTTCATCGTGAACGCGGGCACGCCGGGCATGACCATAGCCAAGTGCGAAGACAAGATGGGCATTCGCGTCTCGGACACGGCGACGCTCATCTTCGAGGACTGCCGGATTCCTCTCGATCAGATTCTCGGCAGCCCCGAGGTTCCGAAGACGAGTGAGGGGTTCAAGGGTGTCATGGCCACGTTCGATGCCACGCGGCCCATCGTCGCCGCGAGCGCGATCGGTGTGGGACGCGCCGCGCTCGACTTCGTGCGCGAGGAGCTGAAGCGCCAGAACATTCCGATCCGCTACGGTACGGCGGTCCATAAGCTCACCGCCATCGAGCGCGACTTCATGGACATGGAGGCGAACCTCCAGGCGGCACGCCTGCTCACCTGGCGAGCGGCGTGGATGATGGATCGGGGTCAGAGAAACAATCTCGAGGCATCCATGGCGAAGGCCAAGGCCGGCCTGGTGGTCACACAGGTGACGCAGAAGGCCGTTGAGATCCTCGGGCCGCTCGGCTACTCGCGCGAGCTGCTCCTCGAGAAGTGGATGCGCGACGCGAAGATCAACGACATCTTCGAGGGCACGCAGCAGATCAACATGATGATCATCGCTCGCCGCATCCTCGGCTATTCGAGCAAGGAGCTTTCCTAGCGGCGCGATCCCGGCGTTTCCTTTCACGTAGAAGAGCCGTGTGGTACTTTTCGCGTCCACATGGATGTCTACCAGTTGATCGGCGACGTACCGGACTATCGAGAATTTCTGACGGTCCAGGAGCTCTCGGCGAGCTCACGTGACCTCGCGCGGCGCTACCCGAAGCTCGTCACGCTGCGGACGATCGGGACGTCGACCGAGGGGCGACCGATCGAGATGCTCACGATAGGCACCGGGCCCAAGCGGGCGCTGCTTCTCGGCACGCCGCACCCGAACGAGCCGATCGGGACGCTCACACTGGAGTTCCTCACCCGACGGCTCTGCGAAGACGACGATCTTCGGGACGAGCTCGGCTACACGTTCTACGTCATCAAGTGCTCCGATCCGGATGGCACGCTGCTCAACGAGGGGTGGTTCAAGGAGGCCTTCACGCCGCTCACCTACGCGCTGAACTTCTATCGGCCGCCCCGCCGCGAGCAGATCGAGTGGAGTTTCCCGGTCCACTACAAGAGCCTGCACTTCCAATCGCCGTGCCCGGAGACCAAGGCGGTCATGGAAGTGGTGGACCAGAGCCGGCCGACCTTCCTCTATTCGCTCCACAACGCCGGCTTCTGCGGGGTGTATTTCTACGTCTCTCGCCCGCTTCCCGGGTTGTTCCCGCGTCTGCGCCGCGTCGCCGCGTCCCAGGGCTTGCCGATCCACCAGGGCGAGCCGGAAGCACCCTACGTGAAGCGTTTCGATGAAGGGATCTTCGCGCTCTTCGGGGTGCGAGAGACGTACGACTACCTGGCCCGCAACCTGAGCGAGGATCCGGCTCCATTCATCGAAGGCGGTACGAGTTCCGACGACCACCTCAAGAGCGTGACGGCCGGGTATTCCCTCGTCAGCGAGCTGCCGTACTATTTCGACCCCGTCCTGCAGGATCGGACGCCTGCCGGCATCTCGCGGCGCGACGCCATGTTGCAGGGAGTTTTCCGGGTCGACTCGATCTATCACGACATCCGCGAGTACTTCGCGATCGTGTCGCGCGGCGCGCCGCGCGACCGCTTGTATCGGTCGGTCGACGAGTACACGAAGAAGACGCCGAAGCGGCTTGCCGCGTTGAAGCGTGAGGTGGAAGCGCCGCAGTACGCGAGGGAAGCCACCCGCGCCGAGGCTTTCGACTCCACGGTCTGTCGCGTGTTCCAGCACATGTTGTACCTGGGCGAGGTGTACCGGTTGGCCGTGGCGCGCGGGAACGAAGAAGTATCGCGCGTGGTGCGACGTCGGCTCGAAGAGGTCTGTGGGCAGATCACCAGTCAAAGCAACTTGCAGACACTGCCGCTCCAAAAGTTGGTGGCGGTGCAAGTGGGGGCCGGCCTCCATGCGCTCGCCGCGTGGCGCGAGGCGAGCCCGGGCGGATCGCCAGTGGGCTACTGATCGGAGCCTCCTCGTGGATCACGCGCACACGAACCGACTGATCCACGAAACGAGCCCGTACCTGTTGCAACACGCGCATAACCCCGTCGACTGGTATCCATGGGGTCCCGAGGCGCTCGAGCGCGCCCGCAGCGAGAACAAGCCGATCCTCCTCAGCATCGGCTACTCGGCGTGTCACTGGTGTCACGTGATGGAGCGCGAGTCCTTCGAGGACGAAGCCATCGCCGGCCTCATGAACGAGCACTTCGTGTGTATCAAGGTCGACCGCGAGGAGCGGCCGGATCTCGACCATATCTACATGAGCGCCGTGCAGATGCTGACGGGACACGGCGGCTGGCCGCTCACGGTGTTCCTGACGCCGACGGGCGCGCCGTTCTGGGGTGGCACGTACTTCCCCCCCGTCGACCGGCAGGGCATGACAGGCTTCCCGCGCGTGCTGGCCGGCATCTCGGAAGCGTACCGCACCAAGCCGGGTCAGATTCGCGATAGCATCGAGCAGATTCTCGCCGGCCTCAAGGAGAGCGAACAGGCGGCGACGGCGGGCGATATCCCCGCTGATCTCCTCATTGGCGCCGCGCGTGCGGTGTCCCGGCATTACGACGAGCGCCACGGTGGCATCGGGGACGCTCCGAAGTTTCCGAACACGATGGTCTTCTCGCTGTTCCTCCGCGCCTGGCACGCGACGCGTGAACCGCGGTTCCTCGAGATGGTGGTGACCACGCTGCGCGCCATGGACGCGGGCGGCATCCACGACCAGATCGGCGGCGGCTTCCATCGCTACTCCGTCGACTCGCAGTGGCTGGTGCCCCATTTCGAGAAGATGCTCTACGACAACGCGCTTCTCGTGCGCCTCTATCTCGAGGGATACCAAGCGACGGGGGACGAGAGCTTCGCGCAAGTGGCTCGCGAGACCCTCGATTACGTACTGCGCGAGATGACGCATCCGAACGGCGGCTTCTATGCGGCACAGGACGCCGACAGCGAGGGGGTCGAGGGCAAGTTCTTCGTCTGGACGCCTGAGGAGGTGGCGGCCGCCGTCGCCGCCGCCGACGTCGAGCTCGTCTGCCGTCTTTACGACGTCACACCGGGGGGAAATTTCGAGCACAAGAACATCCTGCACCGGACCCTCGACACCGAGCCGATGGCACGACTCTTCGGCAGGTCCGTCGAGGCGGTCGCCCACGCCGTCGCGAAGGCGCGCACCGCGCTGCGCACGGCGCGCTCACGGCGGGTGCCGCCGGCGCGCGATGAGAAGATCTTGACGAGCTGGAACGCGCTCATGATCGGGGCTTTCGCCGAGGCAGCGAAGGTTCTCGGCGATGTGAGGTATCGCGAGGCGGCCGAGCGAGCGGTGCGCTTCGTACACGAGCAGCTCTACCGTGACGGGCGATTGCTCCGTACCTGGACCGCCGGCGAGGCGAAGCTCGATGCCTATCTCGACGACTACGCGTTCCTGATGAACGCGCTGCTCGACGTGTTCGAGGACGTCGCCGACCCCGCGCTTCTGTACGAGGCGCGGGATCTCGGCGCCGCCGTCGTCGATCGTTTCGAGGATCGTGAAGGCGGCGGGTTCTTCTTCACCGCCAGCGACCACGAGACGCTGGTGCATCGACCGAAGCCCGCGTTCGACAGCTCGATTCCTTCCGGAAACTCAGCGGCCGTCCACGGTTTGTTGCGCCTCCATCACTACCTCGGCGAGGAGCGCTTCATGACGGCGGCAGAGCGGGCGCTCGCCGTATTTGGTGTCGGCATGAGCAAGAATCCGTTCGGTTTCGCGAACATGATTGCCGCCATGGATTTTCATCGGCGGAAGCCGCGTGAGATAGTGATCGTGGGCGGCCGCGATGATCGCGACGTGCGAGCGCTCGCGGCGCGCGTGCACTCGACCTACGTACCGAACAAGACGATCGCGATTGCCGATCCCGACCAGCGAGTGGTGATGCCGCTCGCCGAGGGCAAGACGCAGATCGCGGGACGCGCGACCGCCTACGTGTGCCACCGTTACACGTGCTCGGCGCCCGCCACGACCTGGGAAGAGCTCGAGCCGCTGTTGGAGCCGGCCCGGGGCTGATCGCCGGCCGATTCAGCGACCGTGGAACACGGCGCGGCGCTTCTCGAAGACCGCACGGAGGCCTTCTTGCAGGTCCTCGCTCTTCCGAGCGGCGGCCGCCTGGGCCGCGAGTTCCGCCGAAGGCTGTGCGTTCCGGAACGCATTGGCTTCGGCGATGGCCGCCTTCATGGTTCGCAGCGAGAGAGGGGCATTCGCGGCGATGTCCGCCGCGAGCGCGCGCGCTGCGGCCTCGAGCTCGGCGTCCGGAACGACGCGGGTGACGAGACCGGCCGCGCAGGCTTCGTCGGCGCCGAGCAGCTCTCCGGTGAACAGCATCTCCTTCGTCTTCGCCGTTCCGATCGTGTCGAGGAGCTTCTGCGTCAACGGGAAGGGCACGACGAGCCCGATCTTCGCGAGCGGCATGCCCATGCGTGCTCCCGCACCCGCCACGCGCAGATCACAGTGGAGCGCGAGCTCGAGCCCTCCGGCGATTGCATCACCCTGCATCATCGCCATGGTCGGTATCGGACAGCGTTCGAGCTCGTGCAGGACGCCTTCGATCTCCGGATACTCGACGCTGCCGTCGGCGCGTCGCGCGAGGCCCATCTCCTTCAGATCGAGGCCGGCGCAGAAGGCCGTGCCAGCGCTCCGGACGACGAGCACCCGAACATCGGAGGATGTCGCCACATCGCGAACGGCCGTACGGAACGCCTCGAGCATCGGCACCGTGAGAGCATTCCGCTTCTCGGGGCGATTCAGCGTGATGAGCGCGATGGCGCCATCGCGCTCGGAAAGCAGCTCGGGGCAGGTCATGCAAAAACTCTCAAAAGGCGTCTTTGAGCTCGCGTGTCTTCGCGAAGACCGCGACGGCGTCCGTCGAAAGGTCGGGGAAGCGCTGCAACAACGTCCGGCGGAGCTCAGCGCTTTCCCAGCGAAGGAACGGATTCGTTCGCTTCTCCTCACCGACCGTCGAAGGCACTGTCGGCGCGCCGTCCCTTCGGAGCGCTTCGACGCGCGCGAGCTTGGCACGGATGTCGGCGTTGGTCGGCTCGAGCTCGTGCGCGAAGCGCAGGTTCTTTTCCGTATACTCGTGTCCGAACCAAACCTGCGTCGCGTCGGGCAGGATCGCGAGCTTGCCGAGGGAGTGCATCATCTGGGAGGGCGATCCTTCGAAGAGCCGTCCACAGCCTGCGGCGAAGAGCGTGTCACCCGAGAACACGCTCGGACCGGCGCTCGGAAAGAAGTACGCGAGGTGGCCGCTCGTATGAGCCGGGATCAGAATGGCGCGGCCGCGGCAGCCGATCACCTCGAATTCTTCGCCGTCGTCGAGACCCTCCGTGATCGCCGGCACGCGCGCGGCATCGGCGCGTGACCCGATGACGCGGATTCCGGGGAGCGCGCGGGCGACATCTTCGTTGCCGCCGACGTGGTCGAAGTGGTGGTGGGTCGAGAGGACCGCTTCGAGGCGAAGCCCGCGCCGCTCCACCTCCGCGAGCACCGGTCCCGCTTCCGAGCAATCGACGATCGCGGCGCGCCTGACGTCGGGATCGATCAGCAGGTAGCCGTAATTGTCCGAGAGCAGCGGAAGCGGAACGATCTCCACGCGGTCAGTGGCCTTCCGTGCTTCCCACGAGGAGGGTGGCGGAGACCGGCTGCGTCGGCGCGAGCTCGAGATGGCTCACCCGTACCGCCAGGTTCGCGATCTCGTCGCGCACCGCCGCGTACCGTTCTCCGAGATCGCCGAGCCGCAGATCGACCTGCCGTAGCGTCTGATGGATGCTGCCGAGCAGGTCCGCGAGACGCGTGAGTTCGTCGTGGTCACCGTTCCGCGCCGACATGAGGGCCGTGAGGCGTGCGTCCGTCGCGCGTCCGTCCGCTGCCGCACCCTCCACCTGGTTGTGGACGTATTGGGCGACGCGCGCCGCCTCGCCGGCCGCATGATCGATATCGACGAGCCGGCGTTCCGTCTCTTGCTGGAGGTTCACCTGAACCCCTTGCTCCTTCACGAGGTCGCCCATGCGCATCTCGAGGCGCACCAAGCGGTCGTGCAGCTTTCCGATGTCGAGACTTCTCGCGACCTGCTCCTTGGAGAGTGCATCGAGGTGCTCGTGAACGCGGCCGAGGTCGTGCTGCAGCTCCTCGCTCGCGGTGAGTCGCATGGTCATCTCGCGCAGGCGTTCGATGGCGTCCGCACGGGCCTCCATGAGCGTCATGCGGACCGCGTCGAGCGCGGCACCGAGCTCGGTGTCCCGCTCCGCGAGTTCGGTGTGGCGCCGCGCGAGATCCGCCTCGCGCGCCGCGAGCGCATCGTGGCGCTCCGCGAGCTCCGCATGGCGACCCGCGAGCGGCGCGAGGCGCGCTTCGAGGTCCTGCAGGCGCTCGTGGACGTCGGCGAGATCGCTACCCGAGGCGAGATTCGCTCGCGAGAGAAGGGGTCCGAGACCTCGCACGGCCTGGCGCTCGAGATCGCCGAGAAGCCGCTCGACGCGGGCTTCGAGATCTCGTCCGGTTTTCTGGGCCCGACGACCGACCTGTCCGCCGAGCGCTTGCAGCTGTCCGAGCAGGGCTTCGAGGTTCGGCTCGGCATCACGCTGCCAGGTTCTCCGCAGCTCCGGAAACCATTGCAGCAGACGCTCGCCGCGTGCCCGCAACCGATGGAGCGTCGTCTCCGCCTCGCTACTCTCCGCCGCCGTTCGTGCCTTGGACCGACTCGGCCGTTGCGATGCCTCGCGCACGTTCATTCCCCTCCCCGAGCTACGACGCTCCGGTCGATCATGCGTATGGTTGGGAGCGGAGCGCAAGTCCGAGCGGCTCATTCGATTCCGTACGTCACCCGCAGGCGAACCTCGGTCGTGACGTCTCCCGGCTCGATCGGCGTGGCTACGGACTCCGCCGCCATCGCCATTGCCGCCCGCTTGTACGAGATGGGGCCGGCCCCACCCTCGGTCGTGGCCTCGAGGACGCGGGCCACCCGCACCTGGAGCGCCTCCGCGATCGCCGCGGCCTGACCGCTGGCGTCGGCCCCGGCGGTTTTCAGCGCGCGGTTGCGCGCCGGCCCGGGATCGCGGAGCCCGAACGACACCTCGCCGATGCGTGCCGCTCCGGAGCTCGCCGCTGTGTCGATGAGGGCACCGACAGCGTCGACGCGACGGGTCTCGACCGTCACTTCGTTGGAGGCGGTGTAGCCGACGATCTCGGGACGATGCGGGCGATCAGGCGGCATACGACCGGCCTCCTGACGGTAGACCGGGCGCAGGTCGTATCCGCTCGTCTGCACCTTTCCGTCCTCGCCGAGCTGTTTGTGCAGCGCCTCGACGAGTTGCGTAGCGCTCCTGGCTGCCGCCTGGCTCGCGGCCTGCGCGGTCGGCGCGGTCTGCTCGACCGCGAATCTCAACCGGGCGACGTCCGGGGCGCCGATCTCACGCCCTACCCCGACGACCGTGATGTTGCGCGGCGACTCCTCCGCGCCGACGACCGACGCGGCAATGCCCGTCGCGAGCACGACCGTGAGCCACGACCAACCCGACCGCATAGCTTGCCCTCCCACCGTAACGCCGGGGACCGACGCCCCGAGAGGCGGAGATACTACTCGGCGCAGCGCATCGGCGCCAGGCTTCCGGGCCCGGCCCGGGCCGACACGATCATGAAGGCGGAGAACCCGCGCGCCGAGGCCGGTCATCTCCCGGCGCGCGCCGCTGAGCACGTTGTCGGGCGCTGCTTCAGGAGTCGGTGTAAGCGGATAGTTCAGGGTTTGAAATCCACGGCGACGATATACAGCTCCGATGAACCTTTGCGGGTGGACTCGAGACCGAGCTGGCGGACGCCGCGGAAGAGTTTCTTGAGCTCAGCGTGCGCGGCCTCTCCCTCGCGGCCGCCGAGGGTCTTCATGATGAGGGTCCCGCCGGGCCGGAGCACGCGGGCGATGATCCGGCGCGTCGCGATGGCGAGGATCTCCGACTGCGCCGCGTCGCGCGGCGCGATGCCGGTGAGCTTCGGGGCGAGGTCCGAGAGCACGACGTCCGCGCGCTTTCCGAGCGCGACGGCGACG
This sequence comes from Deltaproteobacteria bacterium, assembly GCA_020848745.1. Lineage (NCBI taxonomy): Bacteria > Pseudomonadati > Myxococcota > Myxococcia > Deltaproteobacteria bacterium. The sequence continues at coordinate 93,798 of JADLHM010000012.1, forward strand.
CGCCCCGCGCAGTCGGGGTCGGTGACGTCGTCGCGGAGCACCGTGATCTGCGGAGCTGGCAAGGGGTCGATCGCTGCGACGTCGACGCCGACGACGCGTCCGGTGGGACCCACGAGGTCCGCCAGGACCTGCAGCCAGCCGCCCGGCCACGCCCCGAGGTCGAGCGCCACGTCGCCGCGTCGAACGGCGCGTGTGCGCTTCTGCAGCTCGAGGAGCTTGTAGGCCGCGCGCGAGCGGTACCCCTCGCGCTTGGCCCGTTGGTGCAGCGCGTCCTTTCGCTCGTACACGATGGCTCTTCCCTAGCAGCTTCGTGGCGATCGCAAAGTTCCCTTCTCGTGCCGTGTCGACTACAAGGAGGCGTCCCGCACGCTCGGGAACTTCGATCTGGAGGAGACGAACGTGGCGGTCGAATTGAATGAGCGGCAGCGGGAAGCGGTCATGCACGGCGAGGGCCCGCTGCTCGTGCTCGCCGGGGCGGGGAGCGGGAAGACGCGCGTCATCACGACCCGCGTCGCGACGCTCGTCGCCGACGGCACGTCGCCCCGCTCCATCCTCGCGCTCACCTTCACGAACAAAGCTGCTGCCGAGATGCGGCACCGGCTCGGCGCGATGGTCGGCGGCCGGGTCGGCGAGCTCTGGATGAGCACGTTTCACAGCGCCGCGGCGCAGATCCTGCGTCGGCACGTCCATCACCTCGGATACACCAGCACCTTCTCGATCTTCGACGAGCAGGATTGCGCGAAGCTGCTGCGCCAATGCCTCGCCGAGGAGGGCATCGGCGAGCAGGCGGGAACACCGGCGGCGATCGCGTGGGCGATCGACCGCGCGAAGAACGAAGGCCTCGACCCGGAGGCCTTGGCGCGCCGGCCGCTCTCGGGCGACGTCGTCGTGCGCGTTTACCGGTGCTACCAGCGCCTCCTGAAACGACAGAACGCCGTTGATTTCGGCGATCTCATCATGCTGGCGGCCCGGGTACTACGCGAGCAGCCCGAGGTTCTGGCACGCTATCGCACGCGCCTGCGCCACGTGCTCGTCGACGAGTACCAGGACACGAACCGGGCGCAGTACGCATTGCTGCGGCTGCTCGCGGGCGGGGAGCGTCCGAACCTGTGCGTCGTCGGAGACGACGACCAGTCGATCTACGGGTGGCGCGGGGCGGAGATCCGTAACATCCTGGACTTCGAGCGCGACTTTCCGGACGCGACGGTCATCCGCCTGGAGCAGAACTATCGCTCCACCAAGACCATCCTCGCGGCGGCGGGTGCGGTGGTCGCCAACAACAGCGATCGCAAGGGCAAGACGCTCTGGACCGCCAACCCGCAGGGAGCCCCGGTGACCGTCGCCGTCGCCGAGGACGACCTCGCCGAGGCGCGGATGGTCATGGCGGAAGTTCGTCGGCTGGTGAACGCGGGGCGGCGCCTCCACGACGTCGTCGTCTTCTATCGGACGAACGCGCAGTCGCGGGCGATCGAAGAAGCCGCCATGCGCGCCGCCATGCCCTACACGATCGTCGGCGGCATACGCTTCTACGAGCGCAAGGAGATCAAGGACCTGCTCGCGTACCTGCGCGTGCTCATGAATCCCGCCGACGAGGCGAGCCTCGAGCGCATCATCAACACGCCGACGCGCGGTATTGGCGACCAGACCGTTTCGGCGCTGCGGCTCGCCGCGCGGGAGGCCGACGTTCCGATCACCGAGCTCCTCCGGCGCGCGACGCCGATCCCCGGCCTCGCGTCGACGTCGGCGGGTCGGGTGCGCGTCTTCGCCGACTTGTTGGACCAACTATGCACGACCCTCGACGGGGTCTCGCTCGCCACGGTGCTCGAACGCCTCCTCGAGCTCACGTCCTACCGCGAGCGTCTCGACGATACGGAAGGCGAACGGACGTCGCGGGGGGAGAACATCGACGAGCTCCTCGCCGTCGCGCGCGACTTTGACGAGCGCTCGCCCGTGGACGAAGCGGCCCGGGCGCGCCTCGGACGCTTTCTCGAGGAGGCGGCGCTCGTCACCGACTGGGATCGCACGGCCGAAGCGCGCGATCGCTTGACGCTCATGACGCTCCATACGTCCAAGGGCCTCGAGTTCCCGGTCGTTTTCGTGCTCGGCATGGAGGAGGGCATCTTTCCGCACCAGCGGACGCTCGAAGATCCGCAGGCGCTCGAGGAAGAGCGTCGTGTCTGTTACGTCGGCATGACGCGCGCGCGCGCGGAGCTCTATCTCTTCCGCGCCGAGCGCCGCCTTCGCTTCGGCACCATCAGCGAGCGGCCGCCGTCCCGATTCCTCGAGGAGATCCCCGAACAGTACGTGAAGGTGGCGAGGGCCGCCGAGAAGCCGTTCCGGCGTCTCCCGAGCGTGCCGAGCACTCCGAGCGGCCCCGTCATGGACTACAGCTACAGCCAGGAAGCACCGGAGGCCTTCGGCGGGAACGGGTGCCTACCGCCGGGAACCAAGGTGCGTCACCCGACGTTCGGCGTCGGGATCGTACGGCGCAGCGAGGGACGCGGCGAGCAGGAGAAGCTGCTGGTGCAGTTCGCACGCGCGGGCACGAAGAAGCTCATCCGACGCTTCGCGAACCTCGAGATCGTCGGCGAAGTCGACGACGGCGGGGCGAGCGAGCGCCCGGCGCCGACCTACTCGCGGTAGGGCTCGGCGGAGTTTGCATTTCCGACCGGGGCGTCCCCGTAATACTCGTGGGACGTGTGCCCGAAGACGGGTGCGAGATCGGGTTGCGCCACGAACTCGTGGAACGGCCGCGTCACCAGCCACTCGAGGGTGAACCCGATCGGGTGGATGATGTAGGCCGCGAGACGAAGGGGGTGTGCCTGCGAGTCGTCGTAGTCGTCGGCCCCGTTGGCCGCGAAAGAGAGTTGCGCACTACCCAGGAGCGCCGCCGCCACCGCCACCATGATGAGCTTCCGCATGAGAACCCTCCCCGGCCAGCGTCAGGCCGCCATCGAACTTACCAACTTCGATATGGGCCAACAACCCCCGATCGGGTCGTGGACATTCTCCCGAACGGTCCCTAGAATCCGGCGCCGCCGGGATGGGGAGGCTCTTCGAACCCGCACAGCAACTGACGAGCTGGCGCCGTCTGGCGCCGCACGTCTGGGATCGTCCCCACGACCCGACGGTCTACGGGGTGATGGACCTGGTGGTCGATCGCGCCCTGCCGTACCTGGACGCGTTGAGCGGCGTCTCCGGCACGAAGGTCCGCATGACGCACCTCGTGACCAAGGCGCTCGCGCTCGGCATCCAGCGCATGCCGCAGGCGAACGGGATCGTGACCCGACGCCGGATCGCTCTCCGAAAGGACGTCGATATCTTCCTGCAGGTCGCGACCGAGGGCGGCCGTGACCTCTCGGGCACGAAGCTCACGAGGGTCGACGCCATGCCGCTCGCCGAGATCGCGCGCGAGCTCGCCACCCGCGCGGCGCGCGTCCGACGCCACGCGGATCCCGGCGTGGAGCGCACCAAGAGCCTCGTGCACCGCCTTCCCAACGCGCTGCTCGGTCTGACCGTGCGCGCGATGGAGTTCCTCCTCTACGATCTCCAGCTCGACCTCTCGCGTCTCGGTATCGAGTCCGACCAGTTCGGGAGCGCCATGGTCTCGAACATCGGCAACTTCGAGGGGTTCGGCATGAGCTTCGCCCTCGCTCCGCTCGTGCCGATGAGCCGCTGCCCGATCGTCGTTCTCATCGGCGAGGTGCAGAAGAAGCCGGTCGTCGAGGGCGACCGCATCGTCGCGCGTTCGGTCGTGACGCTCGGCTGCACGTTCGACCACCGGATGATCGACGGAGCCCAGGGTACGGCGATCGCGGCCGTGCTCCGGCGGGTGGTGGAAGATCCGGAGAAGGAGCTTGGTCCCGTGCCGGCGCGTACGACGTCGTCCGACTCCGCGACCGGCACGGCGCGCTAGGAGCAGCCGCGGGTCAGGCGCGGGATCGCCAGCCGATGTAGCTCAGTTGGCGTCCGGCGTGCGCGCCGTCGCGCCGGTAGGAATGCAGCTCGTCCGGGTGGCCGGCGGTGCACGGACCGAGCACGTGGATCGCGTCGCGGGGCACGCGCGCCCGCTCGAGCGCGCGCCGGCAGACGGTGCGGAGATCGAGGAACGACGCCTCGCCCTCGCGACGCCATGCCGCGCCGACCTCGGGACCGAAGCGCGCTTCGAACGCGGCGACGTGCTCGCTGCCGAACGCGTAGCAGCAGCCGTCGATCGCGGGTCCGATCGCCGCCGACACGTCCTCGGGGCGGGCATCGTACCGAGCCGCCAGCGCGGCGAGCGCCGCCTCGATCGCGCCGTCGAGCGCGCCGCGCCACCCGGCGTGCACCGCGGCGACGGCGCGCGCGCGCGGCGCCACCAGGAGGATCGGCACGCAGTCGGCGGTGCGGATCGTCAGCACCACGTCGGCCGACGCGCTCACCCAGACGTCTCCCTCGGGAAGGTCGTCGGCCACGATCCCGACGCCGTCCTCGCGCGCGAGCGGGACATCCTCGGGGGACAACACGGTCGCGCCGTGGACCTGGCGCGCCGCCGCGACGGGGCAAGGCGCCTCGCCAGCGCGCGCCAGCGCGTCGCGTACGTCGTGGGTCGTGAAGGCGCCCGCAGGCAAGCCGTGTGCGCGACCGAGGAACCCGTGAACGAGGCCGGAGATCTCGCGCCATGCGGGAACCCTCAGCGGGTAGGCGTTCGCCACGATCAGGAGATCGCGATCGGTACCGGCATGAACGTCACGCCGAAGAGCGCGATCGTGAGCCACGCGGCGACGCGCCGCGCCGGGTCGAGCGGCGTGTCGTCGATCGTCGAGGGATGATCGAGCCCGAGCATCGTGACCAGGATCGCCCACATGACCCAACCCTGCCAGCCGAGAAACGCGAGCCCGACGATGACCAGGAGGCCGGCGCGCGCGACCAGGCGGTGCCGGCGTCCGAGCAGAGCATAGACGACGTGCCCGCCGTCGAGCTGGCCGATCGGCAGGAGATTCAGGAACGTCACGAAGAGACCGAACCACCCCGCGAGCGCGATCGGGTGCAGCAAGATCGTCGCGTCGGACGGCGAGACGCCGAGCGCCGCGCGCGCGAGCCATACGAACACCATCGACTCGCCGAGCATGAGGCTCTCGCTCGTGGGCGCGAGGGGGCGCACTTCGGAGAGCGTCAGCCCGTAGAACACCGCCGGAATCGCGACCAGGAATCCCGCCCACGGTCCTGCCGCGCCGACGTCGAAGAGCGCCTTGCGCGACGTCGGTGTGTGCATGCGGATGAACGCTCCGAAGGTTCCGACGAGGAAGGGCGGACCGGGAATGAAATAGGGCGGGGTCGCCTCGACACCGTGGATGCGCGACATCACGAAGTGACCCATTTCATGCACGAGCAGGATGCCCATGAGCGTCGCCGAGAAGGGCAGACCGCGCGCGAGCAGCCGCCAGTCCTCGAACGGGTTCACGCCCGCCTGGAAGCTCCCCGCGAGCGTCGTCGTGAAGAGCGTCGCGAAGAAGAGTCCGACGTGGATCGGGCGGAGCCGGCTGCGGCGTGCGGGTGTCTCTGCGGATACCCACGCCGGAGGCGTCACCGGCGACCCTGGCGGGCCCAAGACCTCGTCGTGCGGATGCGGGACCATGGCTACACGCGCTCCACGGTGACGGTCGTGCCCGGACGGACGTCGAACCGCTCGGCGGCGGAGCCGCGATTCACGGCGATCTCGAGCACATCGGAGCTGTTGACGAGCGCAAGTGCGCGCCCGGCGGGCACGCTCGCGTACGATGGCCGAAACGGGAGCACGTGCCCCTCGATCGTAATGGAAAGCCTCCGGCCCAGGAAGGCCGCGCGCGCGAGATGGGCGCGGCCGACGTTCGTCGCGAGGTTGCCGAAGCCGTCCGCCCACAGCACCGTCCCGACGAGCTTTCCGCCGTGACGCCGGGGCGCGGGCGTCCGCAGGCGCGCGATCGCGCGGAGCGGTGTGCCGAGCGTCCGCGGATCGACGCCGGCGGCGAGCGCCGCCGCGACCGGCGCGAAGACGTCACGACCATGGAAGGTCCGGCTCACCGGACGGAGGCGCACGGGCGAGCGCGACACGTCGAAGACGCGGCGGACCGCGGCGGCGGGCGCGGCGAGGCTCAGGAGGCCGTTGTCGGGACCGACGAACCACGCGTTGGTGGTCTCGACGAGGAGTGCGCGGCGCCGTGCGCCGACGCCCGGGTCCACCACGGCGACGTGGATCGTGCCGCGCGGGAACCAGCGCGCGGCGCCGGCGAGTGCGTACGCGCCCGCGAGCACGTTCTGCGGCGGTACGTCGTGCGTCAGATCGACCAGACGGGCGGCTGGCGCCGTCCGCAGGATCACGCCTTTCATGATACCGACGAACGCGTCGCGCGTTCCGAAATCGCTCGTCAGCGTGACGACCGTCGCCGCCGGCGGACTACTTTTTCTTGCGCTTGCCGCCATAGAGCGCGGCATCCACCAGTTGGCAGATCGCGTGGCCGATCAGGATGTGCGTCTCCTGGATGCGCGCGGCCTCGCGGCTCGCCGACACGTTCAGCCAATGGTCGACCTGCGTCCGGAGCTTGCCGCCGTTCCCGCCGGTGAGCCCCACCGTGTGGACGCCGAGACGGCGGCACGCCTCGACGCCGCGGAGCACGTTCGGCGAATTGCCGCTCGTGGAGAACGCCATCGCGACATCGCCGGGCTTCCCGAGCGCCTCGACCTGTTTCGAGAACGTCTCGTCGTAGCCGTAGTCGTTCGCGATCGAGGTGAGCGCCGACGTGTCGGTGGTGAGGGCGATCGCCGGAAGCGGCGGGCGCTCGATCATGAAGCGGTTCGTGAACTCGGCGGCGAGGTGCTGCGCGTCGGCCGCGCTGCCGCCATTCCCGAAGAGCATCAGCTTCGAGCCCTCGGCGAAGCGCGCTACGATCAGGTCGGCGACGGGTGCGATGCGTGCGCCGTGCTCGCGCAGGAACGTGCGCTTGGCGGCGAGGCTGTCCGCGAAGATCTTGCGGATCGTCTGCGTCGTCGAGGCGGCCAAGGCCGGGCATTCAAGTCAATCGCCGGAACGAGGTCAAGGCGCGTTTGACGGTCCGGAGCCTCGCCCATGGCTCCGACGCAGGCATCGTCGTTTCGAAGGGAAGACCGTCGTCATCGGTGCCTCGGCTGGGATCGGTGACGCCGCCGCGCGGCAGGAAACGGTCGGCCGCGCGACTTGTCACGCCACGCCGGCTCCGCTATCGACGAACCCACGCGGGCGTAATTCAGCGGTAGAATGCCAGCTTCCCAAGCTGGACGTCGCCGGTTCGACCCCGGTCGCCCGCTCTCTTCGAAGCCCCTGCGTTGTCAGGGGCTTCCCTCGTTTCGACGTCCAGTGTTTTGTCGGGGTTTTTCGTCTCGGACGCGCTGGTGCCGGTAGTGGTGCCGGTTGAGGAGTCAACGTCCGTGACATTCCGGCAGAGTCGCTGCACGGCTTCGAGCGTGTGCGCCGGGGCGAGGTGCGCGTAGCGGAGGGTCATCTCGTACGACTGATGCCCCATGAGCTCCTGGACCGTGCGGAGGTCGACGCCCGCCATGACGAGGCGGCTCGCGAAGGTGTGCCGCAAATCGTGCCAATGAAAGCCCGTGACGCGCGCTTCGCGCAGCGCCGGCTCGAACACCCGGTGCACGAAGTTCTTCGCATCCAGGGCCGTTTTGGCGGTCTGGCTTGGGAAGACGAATGCGCTCTTGAGCCGACTCGGGAGGCTGCGCAGCAACTCGCGTGCAGCATCGTTCATCGGAACCCGCCGGAGCGTGCCGCTCTTCGCGCGCGGAATCGTGATGAGCCCGGTGTGGAAATCGAGATCTTCCCAGCGGAGACCGAACTCCTCCCCCCGCCGGAGCCCCGTGTGGAGCGCGAGCGCCACCTTCGGCCAGTGCGCCTCGCCGACGGCGGCCCGGAGACGGGCCTCTTCCTCCTCGGTCAGAAAGCGCACCCGCGCGTTGTTCTCCTTCCCGAAGAGCGTCGGTTTGACGGGGTTCGTTTCGGCGAATCCATCGGCGATGGCGACGTTGAACACCCGCCGAAGGAAGCTCAGCTCGCGGTTAACAGTCGCAATCATGACCCGCCCGCGCTGTCGCTTCCGGATGCGGCGCTCCGCGGGCTTCAGCTCGCCCGACAGCCGGCGGGCCTTGTAGCGCTCCAGGTCGCCCATCACGACTTCCCGAAGCGTCCGCCCGGAAAGCGCCGTCTTCCATAGCGCCGCCTGGCGCACCGATTCGGAATAGCTCCGATGCGTGTGCTCGATGCGGCTCAGGTAATCATCGAGCATGTCGGCCACGCGCACCTCGCGCCGCCGAATGCGTTCCGGAAAGAAGCGTCGCTCGGCGACCTCGGTCTTGCGCTTCCGATACACCTCGACCGCAAGCCCCCGCGCGCCCACGCGTTCGCGATGCTCCCGTCCATGCTCGTCGTGGTAGCGCACCCACCAGGTGCCGGAGCCGACAGGGCGCTCGAACACCCCGCGCCCACGCTCGCGCGGTTTCCGCTTCGGTTGTTCAGGTTTCGCGGCCATGGACGTCGTCCTCGCCTCACCGCGTCTCGTCCGAGGACGGTCGCGCCGGGCGCACGGAATCCTGGATCAGTTGCGCCACGTCACTCAAGCGAAACCGGAGCGCGCCCCGTCGACCGAAGAGTTTCACCACAGGAATCCGCCGCTTGTACGCCCACTGGTAGAGCGTGCCCGGCCGGACGCCGAGCATCGTGGCCGCCTGCTTAACGTCGAGCAGCTGTTCACGTGCGATGTCGGCATCGCCGCGACCCGAGTCTTTGCCACGCAACCGACGCTGGTTCTCAGGGCGCGACATCGGAGCGCTCTCCCGCCTCGTGTCGCCGGCTCGCCGGCTCCGCGAGGATGAGTTTCCCCGAAAGCGGCAGCGCATCGAGCAGCACCATCAGCGCGTCCTTGCGCGCGTTCCAAAAGGCCACGCCGACTTCTCGCCGTCGGCGGCGTCCCGGCGCTCCTACCGCAGAGTGCACCACAAAATCTGGTCGTCGTCCTGTCATTGGTCGTGCTCCTTTCTTCTCACCCCACAACATTTTTTTGGGTGAGCGGGCCTTCACCCGACGTGAGGCCCGCGAGGCCAAAAATTGGCCTCGTCAAAGGCGCTACGCTGCGCGTGGAACGAGCGGCCGAGTGCCAGGCCAGAGAGCCTGGCGCGAGGTTGCGTGGAGCGGGCAGCGTCACCGCTGTGCTTCTCGGGGGGAGAGGCAGCGGCCGTGCGGAGGTGCCGGGGCGGGGGCGCCCGAGTTATCCACAGCCCGCCATTTGCCGTTCGTGCTTTCGGTAGGAACGCGCGCCCTGCGTTCGTGCTTTCAGTAGGAAGCTTGCCGCCAAAGTTCGTGCTTTCAGTAGGGACGGTTCGTGCTTTCGGTAGGAAAAGTCGGTGCAACTGGCCGCAACGACCCGCGATCTGGGAAGGTAAAGTACTTCTTAAAGAAGAATGATCTTAAATTATCTTAATGCATTAAAGCGCAATGCGGGTTAAGTTTGAAGAAATATGCACGGAAGAATTACACAACCATTCTCTGCGAAAACCATCCTAGATCAATTAGGCCTGGAGAATCTCGCGCCAGCCTCGACACCATCGTCGTCTCTTCGAAACGACGACAGGGTGCTTGCAGCTCGGTCCGATGCGATGGACACGGGCCGATACGACTTCGATCTCGCCGAATTCCCGCTCTTTCGCTACAGCAAGAACGACCGAAACACGGCTTCGCGGGAGCCCCTCGTCTACGCCGATACCATCACCGGCAGGGACGGTGCGCGGATTGAACGTCACTGGGAGGTCTATCCCGGCCCCTTCGGCTTCGGGGGCCAAACCACGCAGCAGGTACTCTACGAGCTCCTCCAGCTCTACATCGAGCAAGGATGCCGCGGGACGCAGATCCAATTCGGCACACCGCGCGCCCTCCTGCTTCGCACGTGGCCTGAGGCGCGGAACCCCTCGACCAAGGATTACGCGCGACTCCGCCGCGATCTCGATATCCTTCGCGGCTACGATTTCCATTGTCGGAACGCTTTCTGGGACCGGAAGCGCCAAGCTTACGTCGATATGCACTGGCGATTGTTCGGCGACGTTTGCTACTTCAAGCCCCGCCCAAACAACTCCTGGCAAGAGGAGCTGCCGTTTGGCTTCATCGAAGTCAGCCGCGTGCTTCAGCAAATCGCGCGGACGCGCGGCTTCTTCTCGCTCGGGTTCAACTCCGACCTGTTCCACTCACTGAAGCCGCTGGAGCAGCGGCTTGCGCTCTACCTCTCGAAGAAGTTCGTTTCGCAGGCACGGCATCAGCGCTACGTCGCCGACCTCGCGCGCGCCCTACCGATTGAGGCGGCGCGTCCCGACAACCTCCGGGCGACCATTGCTCGTGCTGCCGACGGTCTCCTCACCCGCGGGGTGCCAACGCTTCGCGCATACTCTTTCGAGAAATCCGCGCGTACGGGTGAGTGGCTCGTCGTGTTCGAGCGGCGGACCAAGCCCACGCAGAGCTACCGCCTCCCGCGCCACGCAGCCCTGTCCCTCGACCCCGAGGTTGCTCTTCTCGTCCAGGAGATTACCGCGCGCGTCGGGAGTCGCGACGATGTGCTGTGGTGGACCAAATGCGCGGAGGCCCTCGGTGCCGACCTCGTTCAGCAGGGTCTCAGTCAGCTCCGGGATGCAGAGGAAGGCGGCGTTCGCGTTCGGAGTCGAGGCGCGTTGTTGACGAAGATCTTCAAGGACCTCGCAGCACGACATCAATCGGCACTTCAATAGTCACGCGCCTGCTGGTCGTAGAGCCATCGCACTTGGCACCACGTGACCTATTCGCTACGTGCGTCGATGTGTCCGCTCCGAGACTACGTGTCACGTACCGGAAGCCTCGCCGGGTTTCGGCGGACTTCATCCGCGGTTACGCGGCTGCGGACCACCCACGCGTGCCCTGGCCTATCGACCCAACAACCGGCATGCCTGCCCCAGTCATCTGTCGTACCTACGTGGCCGACAACATGGAGCTCGTAGTTGTCGAGGAAGCACCGCGTCGTCGCCCGAAGGGGCGGCGGCGCTGACCACCGCAGCAGCCGTCCTCGACTCTCCGTAGGCACCTCGGAACCGCTCTTCTCTTGGTGAGCCCAGGTCTGGGCCCTGCGAGAGTTCCCGGTAGCACGACCCGCCTTTGCGGCGTCAAGGCCAAGCTCGCTCCGCTCGTCGCGCCATAGGCGCGAGCCTTGACCCCTCGGCGGGCCGTGCGTGTCGGCCGCTATGAGCGAACAAGGTTCGCTCTGCTCTCAGTTCCGAGAGCGAGCAACGACACAAAGGCCGGCGGAGGGAACAGCCGCTAGCCCGTAACATCGGAGAAAAAAACCATGAGTAAACTACATACAACGGTCGAGAAGCTGCGGGGGAAATTCGAACTCGGAAGGACCCTGAGTACGCCGGGAGCCCTTGCGGCGTTGACGCCGGGCGACATCCTGAGCGCGCTTCGTCGCCACGCGGTCGGGGACTGGGGCGACTGCGGGCCCGAAGATTGGGAAGAGAACGAGCTCTCCCTACGTGAGGGCTTCCGGCTGTTCTCGGTCTACCACTCAGCGGCAGGCGTCAAGTTCTGGGTGATCACCGAAGCTGACCGCTCGGCAACCACCGTCCTCCTGCCTGACGAGTACTAAACTAAACGGGCAGTCACGGACCGTCGGCGATTTCGCTGGCGGTCCTTTCTTTGTTCTCGACGCCGGGCCTCTCCGCTGCTTTCGGCTGACAACTCCGACCCCTATCGTCTTCCGTTCGAACCTCCGTGACCTCCCCACGCAAAGCCTCCACACCTCTGCATGCTCCTCTGCATGCCCAGAATCGTCCGTAAGCTGCTGAACTCAGGAACCCTTCCTGGAACCCCCAAAGACAAGTCCACCCGCATGTAAGACGGGGTCCGACCCTGGTCGGAAGCGCAGGTGTTTCGCTAGAGTCCGGCCTTGATGGCAGTCGGCGTTGCGCTCACCACACGAGACCGCGACATCCTCACGGTCCTCGGTACGCGTCTCCGAGTCCTGTCCATGGGACAACTGGCCGAGGCATGGTGGGGTGCTCGACCGTCGGCGGTGGCACAGGCTGCGGCGAGGATGGCGGCGCTTGCGGAGGCAGGATGGGTGCGGTCGGACGCTCTCCTGGCGCGACCGATGGTGTCGTTGCGCCGTCCCTTGGTGTGCTGGCAGCCGGACGAAACGACGCCGCAATTCTCGACCATTGCAGGAACGCTTCGAAGTCGGTGGCAGCAAGCTGCGGCCGTCCTGACCCCCTGCGTGACGCCGACGGCTCCCACGGCGGAACAGTTCGGCCGCGGGACCCTGCGCTTGCCGCGGGTGGTCGAAGTCACCCACGACCTCCACTTGGCCCAGGTGTACCTTCAGATGCGTCGTGACTTGCCGACCCGGGCGCGTTCCTGGGTGATTGAGGACCACGTCGACGACCTCGGCGGAGCGGGGGAGAAGCGCCCCGATGCCTACGTGACCGATGGACGACATCGGACGGCGATCGAGCTCGCGGGCGAGTACGACGCCAAGAAGCTCGCGGCGTTCCACGCCTTTTGCACCGATGAGGGGCTCGCCTATGAACTCTGGTGAGGTTGCGGCCCGTCCTGGACGCGACGAGCGATTGCTCGCTCACCTTGGGCTCTACCACGTCAGTTTGCGCCCGATCCTGGAGCGCTTGTTCTTCGACGGTGCCGACGCCCGGAATGTTCTCGGACGCCTCGCTGCTGCCGGTCGCATCCGGTCGCGCCCCCTGCGTGGCGGTCCGCTGCGTCTCTACCAACTCACCGCGGCGGAGGCTGCCACGCGAGGCCTCCCGCATCGCGCGCATCCGCTGGGCAGTCGGGCCCTTGCGGAAGCGCTTGCAGTGCTCTGGTTTGCCGCGTGTGACGAGCCGCTGCGCTATCGATTGGAGCGGCCCGAGCTCGAAGCGCTGCTTGGCACGGAGCCCCCGCATGGTCCGCATGTGGTCGAGCCCGGTGAGCCGCCGCGCGTGTATCGCGTTTATGTACCAGGACCGCAGACGCGAACGACGGTCATTGTGAAGACCCTTGCCCGTTACGCCGGGGCGCTGACGGCCAATGAAATCCTCGCATCCTGGATGAAGAATCGGTTATACGCGGTCGCCGTGCTGCTCGACGAAGGACAACGACGGATGCGGGTCGATACAGTGCTTCGGAGAACGTCGCTCCCTCTCGAAGTGCGAACGGCCTACGCCCCACCACCACACGCACTCCACGACGCAGTCCGAAAGCTACGCCATGGCTGAGAAGGTGCCGACGAATCCGACGCCGCAATTCCTAAATGCCCCCGGCGATGTCTACGACCTCGGCGACAAGCCGACGATTCAACGCTACCCGCTACTCTACAGTCCGAAATCCACATCGCAGCTGAACACGGCGCGACTGCCGCCCCTTGCGGCGATGCGCGACATGGACCTCGCCTACCGAGAGCAGGCCCTCTCCACCGAAACGCTTGCTCGCGAGACACTCTCACTCCTGCTCTTCCTCGCCATCGTCGCCCATCTGCTGGCGTGGGGGATGGTGCTCCTCGACCAGCTGATTCCGATCACTTGGGCCTATGCGCTTGCGATGTCGGTTGGTGGCGCCGCGACGGTCACGTTGGTGCTCACGCGTCGTGCGACGGCGCTTGGCATCGTCTGGCGTTTGGGGGGACCGCTCGCCTTCGCGGCGCTCGCGCATCTCCTGAGTTTCATCCTGCCAAGTCGTCTACTCGGAAGCCTCATCCTGGCCGGCCTGACCTTCGGTGCGTTTGCCGTCGAGGGTGCAGCGCCGTGCCGCTTCTATCAGGCCTGGCTTACAACTCATCCCCGGTTGCGTCCGGAGACCCGCGCGACCTTGCAGCCGGCAGGCGGTGCCCCCGACTACCGTCTATTGGCCATCGTTCTCGCGATTGCCGTGGGTGTGCCGATGCTCTCAGCGAGCGCGGCGATTGTAAGCCTCTACGTGCTCGCCTTCTCGCGCCTGGCGCCGCATCGTTTTGGGCTGCGGCTCGTGCCCGTCGCCCGGGAAGTACTCGTCCAGTTTCTGCACTACGGTGCGCAGTCGACGCACGCTCCGGGTATCTGGCAAGCGCCCACGACCCTTCGACGACGTATCGCCACCGTGTGTTTGCTCCTCTTGCCGCTTTTCGTCACGCTCGCGGAAGCCCTCTGTCTGTATGCGCCGAACGACATCCTGTGGTTTGGAGCATCAGGGCATTACACGGCCGCTGCACTCCGCGAGCTGCTCCATGACTCTCCGGTGCGCTGGCTCGAAGTGTTCTTCTATTTGCTCCGCGACGGAAGCCCGCTCTGGGTCTTCATCCTTCCCGTGGCGCTCATCATTGCCCTCACGCTGCCGCTGGTGCTGCTCCTCGCCGTGTATGCTCGTCCGCTGCTCGAAGCTGCGGAGCAGCGCGACCGAATCGAAGGCGTCCGCAACGCTGACGGGACCTGGACATCAGGTCTTGATGAGGATGGACGCACCGAATGGCAGTGGTACGTAGACCGGCTCCGCATCTCCCCGCACGTGGCGCCTGACCCGCTCGGCGGTACGGTGCACGAGGCCCACCACCTGTTTCTCGGCGTCGAACCCAACTTCAAGTTCCCAGTGCTGTTGGACCGAGACGTCCTTCACGAACACGCCTACATCTGTGGCGAAACGGGAAGCGGGAAGACGAGTCTCGGCGTCATGCCGCTTGTCCTCCAACTGCTTCGTGGCGGCGAGCCGCGGGACGGCCAGCATGGTCCGCCCCGGCCCCCGATGGTGATCCTCGACCTCAAGGGAGACCCGGCGTTCTTCCACACGCTGCGCGAGGAATGCGCGACGCTCAAGATTCCGTTTCGGTTCTTTACCCCCGAAAAGGACCGGGCATCCCACTACTTCAATCCGTTCACGTCCTTGAAGACGACCTCACGCTCGTTGCCGCAGCTCTGCCAGCTGATTCTCGACTCGCTCGCCCTCTCGCACGGCGAGGGCTATGGGCGCTCGTACTACTCGCGCCAAAGTCGGTACGCGCTCTTGAGCGTCCTCCAAAAGAACCCGAACATTGATTCCTTCGACGCGCTCTACAAGGAGCTCGAAGCGCTGAAGCGTGAGAAGAAGGATGTCTTCGAGCTCATCTCCACGATTCACGCCCTGACGTTCTATCCGCAGCTCTTGACGACGGCAGCGACACCACCCGCAGCCGACTCGGTCATCGACATGGCGCGAGTCTTGGAGGAGCGTCAGGTCGTGTATTTCTGGCTGCCGGCGGCGCTCGAAAGCATCAGTGTGCGCGAGATTGGGAAGCTCGCTCTCTATGCCCTGCTCACCGCGGCGATCGACCGCCAGCGCGCCGGCGCCGAGGAGCGCAAGGCCCTGCTCGTCATCGACGAATTTCAGCGACTCGCCGGGGAGAATTTCAAAATCATCCTTGAGCAGGCGCGGAGCTTTGGCGTCGCCGCGATGCTCGCGAACCAGACGCAAGCAGACCTCGACACGCCGAGCGGTGACCTCCGGCCGACTGTCCGCACGAATACGCGCCTCAAACTCTACTTCAGCGTGAGCGAACCGACGGAAGTGCGTGCGCTCATGGAGATGTCCGGGGAAGAGGTCGCCCTGATGTCCTCGTTCACGAGCGGGTATTCGCCGCAGGGCTCGACGTCCTCAGCGACGTGGGCGGAAATCGTGAAGCCGCGTCTCACCCGGAACGACATCATCGGCGCGACTGACCACCCGCTCCACGCCATTGCCCAGATTTCCCGTGGAAGCGGGTACTCGCAGTTCGGGGGCTTGCCGATTCCGGTCCGTACGACGTGGCCGCTCACTCGCGATACCTACGATGCCCGCGCCACGGCAGCCTGGCCGACACCGACACCGCACCTGTCCGTTGGCACCAAGGCGGTCGACACCATCGAACGCGAGCGCGTCGAGGAGGCCGCGGCGGTTGCGGCGGCGCAGAAGGCGAAGCTCCAAAAGCTCCTTGCCTCCAAAGCCGAAAAGAGCTGAACCACCGCACCGGGCGCATGGGGGTGCGATTCTTGCGCAGGTTCGCATCTACGGCTGCACGACAGTCGAGATCGTAGCGCGAACGTTCTTCGGTGACAGTGCGCGTAGCGCGTCGCGGGCACTCGAAGCTCTACGCGCGCGAGGCGAGCTGACCCGGCACGTTGCCAATGGGCGTACGTACTACACGACGCATCACACGCCGCTCTCCGACGCGGAATTGGCCGAGGCGCTTTGCGTGCTCTGGTTCTGCCGGATGATGCGCCCCGTGAAGGCGCTGCTCAGTCCCCGCGAGTTTCGCGAGCTGGTTGCCGGGATTCGCGAAGCGGACATCGTTCTCGACCGGGTCCCACGTTACGTCCGGTGCTATCGCGCGAACGACCGCCTCCATATCGTGCGCGTGCATCCGCTCCGTTGGCACGACCGCGACGATGCGCTCCAGCGCGCGCTTGGGTTGCTGCAAGACCTGGTCGCCTCGGATGGATTTGCGCCGTGGTGGCATCTCGCACGCCACGAGCTGCTCACCATCGTCTACCTGCTCGACGACGCGGTTCAGGCAGAGGAGTTCGGTCGCTGGACCACCCGGCATCCCATCGTGTCGCGCCTCGGAGGAGCGCCGATTCGGATTCCCGTACTTCCTCGGGCAGTGCCAACCATCTTCCGGCCCACAAAAGACAAGAGCCCCGAAGGGCTCTTGTCTCGGTACGACACAGACTGACAGTTCGTCTATCGTCGTCGCAACATCGGCGTCGCGTCGCTTTCACGCTGTTTGCACGCTGATGATGGTGTCGTACCTCCTTTGAATTCTACCGTGTCGTCCCGCAGGACCATTTGGTAGTTTCGCCTTCGTTTAGAACCTCCTGGCGTGGGGAGGTGTGGAAAATCGTCGTGCTGCCTGCTCCTCGGGTAGCACGCGCGCTTCGCGAGTGGCAATCGCAAAATACGGGCATGCCCGGATAGCCCGAATGATGCCGTCTATGGGACTCTTCTCGCATGGACCACGCTACCGCCAACGACATCGTGCGCGACTATCTCGCCTTCCTGCGAACATTGCCACGTGATCGTGAGGTGCAGGTTCCGGTGGAACGCGTTCGCGCGTTTCACGAAGCCATGGAGGTCATCTGCCCTGAACCGCGGCCTACGCTCGCGGAGATTCTCTTTCCGTTCGTCTTGGTGACGTTGGGAGGATTCTTCCTCAGCTGGGGGTCAAATGAACTCGTGGCCTACTATCTTGCGAGGTGAAACCGCTCGCTTCGTGAGAGAAGAAAGACACCAGGAGCCAAGGCTCCTGGTGTCTTTGCTGACAACGTCGTCAGATGTTTTGGAGCACCATGACGATGATGTCGAGGAATCGCATGACGAGCATCCCAGCGGCGAGGCTGAGGAAGCACGACCATAGCCGACTCCGCGTGCTGCCGTCGGGAAACTGAAACTCGAGTGTTCGAGGTTCACCGTCTCCCGTCGTCATCACGATCGACCCCGGGAACTTGCGCGGTCGTGACATGCGCCCGTCAGGGAGCATGACCCGATAATTCGCGAAGTTCCGTGAGATCTGCCGTCCGTTTTCCGTGAAGATTAATTTTCCCATCTTCGTTGCATCCCAATAAGAGCTACTGGTTGCACCAGCAGCGTCTGTTACATGGCGTCGACTGAGCGCCACTCGACGCACGATCTCCGTAGAGGTCGTCCGGCGATGTTGGGATGGGAAACCGAAACGGTTGCCCGGGAAGAACCCCGGTCCCTGTAGTGCGTGTGATCCACCGTTGTTTAGAACCTCCAGGTGGGGGGAGGTGAGGAAACTTGGTGTGAGCGCGAGGTCGCCCATGCGATTCGCGTAGCAGACTGCCGGGAAAACGGAAGTGAAATCTCCGCCCGGCTTCGCCGCGCCGCGTTATTATCGGGAAAAGTCACGCGCGGACGACCAGAACGCATAATCCCGGTGAAGGCTCTTTTTCAGTCTCGAACCCGGTAGACCATTCACATGCCCCTCTCGCCCGTCGCCCGCGGCGCGCGAGGGCGGCAGCGTGGGAACGGTTCTCACGAGAGGTTTTCGGACCTGCCCTCAGGCTCCAACCAGTTGCACCCGAACGAGGTGTGACCCGTACAGGAAGGAGGGCACTATGCCCAAGGAGTATGCGGAAAAGACTCGACCGGTCCACGAAGTGAAGGTCGGGTTCGTGAAGGCCGTCGTGTGGCCGAACGCCACCAAGAACGGCACGCGCTACAGCGTGACGCTGACGCGCCTCTACAAGGACGGCGAGAACTGGAAGTCGACGGCGAGCTTCAATCCGCGCGACTTGGCCGACGTCGTTCGCGCGAGTGTCGCCGCCGAGCTCTGGCTCCGCGAACACACGAAGGCGGGCGAGGCGGCGGCGTGAACACGCCTCGCGTGGCAACGAAGGAGGGGAGGGCGGCCACGGGCCGCCCTCCGCGGGCGCTCTATCACCGGGTGACGTTGGTCCGCGATTCCGGCGAGCGTTACTCGGAGCCGCTCAGGACGTCGAGCGACGTCTACCGGCTGTTTGCCGAGGACGCAGGCACCTGGGACCGAGAGCGATTTCTGGTGCTGGCACTCGACGGAAAGAATCGGCTCCTCGGGGCCGAGACCCTGTCAGTGGGCACGCTCACCGCGTCGTTGGTCCATCCCCGGGAGGTGATGAAGAGTCTGATTCTTTCAAATGCCGCGGCCTTCATTCTGCTCCACAACCACCCGAGCGGCGACCCAACCCCGTCCGCCGAGGACCGGGCGATTACCCAGCGGCTGAAGGAGGTCGGCGACGTCTTCGGCATGCGACTCCTCGACCACGTCATTGTCGGAAGTGCCCGATATTGCTCAATGTCAGACGAGGCCATTTTGTAGCGGACGGTGAGGGGCCGGCCGGTTCTTCAAAACAATTTCCCACGGTCGCCCCTCATCGCCCGTACCAGTATCACGCCGCGGCCGAAATCCCGCCCCATTTTGGGGCACTTCTCTGGGGCGCAGAGCACGAGACTCTAGAACCGTAAAAGCACTCCACTAAGAGCGGCTTGAACAGACTCGTCGCCAACGTGCTGTTCAGGCACAGATTCGCTGGAACGTTTCGCCGGGGTTGGTGTAGCCTCCCGCACCCCCAAATATCGAACTGCTCCCCACCGAGCAGGGAGGCGTAGATGCGCTACGACCGGCTTCTTCCTCGTTTCTTCCTCTTGCTCTGCGTTGCTGTCAGCAGCGCACCTCTCAAGGGTCCTGCCTCAGCATTTGCCGCGGAAGGTCAGACCGATTTTTCCTTCGGCTCGCGTGGAAAGGCGGCGTTGCCGTCGGCGAGTATCTATCCAGCAATTGCGTCCCAAAGCGACGGATCTCTAGTCGTCGCAGCCCAGCAGCCCGGCCGAACGAGCACGGTCGTGCGGTACACGTCCGCAGGTGTTCTTGACCCATCGTTTGGTAGCGCGGGCGCAGTGGTTCTCGATTTGGACGCCGCGCATGTGCAAGCCACTTCGGTATGGTCGATCACCGCTCTCCCGAATGACCATATTCTTATCGCCGGCAACATCGGCAACTACAATTACTTCGATTCCGGCGCCGATATATTTATCGCCCAACTCGATAGCAGCGGCCACCTCGACATGTCCTTCGGTACAGCGGGTATCGCGCGACTAAACGCCGGCTCAACAATTTCATCGGACGAATTCGCTGCATTCCTCTGGCAAAGTGACGGCAGCATCATCGTCGCTGCGTCGGCTCAAGACGCGGCCAACCTCTCGAACAACGATGTGGTCCTCCTGCGCCTTACCGCCGCTGGTCTCTTGGACCCCACATTCGGCGTCAACGGGCGCGTCAAGTTCTCGACCCTAGGTATACCGCAAACCCAGGTCCGTGATATCGCCGTCGACCTCAATTCCAACCTCCTCGTAGCGGGCAGCAAATATAATCCAGGCCTCAACTCTGACGCGATCGTAGTACGTCTCGCCCCTAACGGTACACTCGATGCGAGCTTTGGTGGAACCGGATTTGTCGTCTACGACCTCGCCGCCGGTGACGACGTAGCGACGAGTCTGTTGCCCCTTGCTGATGGAAAGGTGCTCGTCGGCGGCCACGCCTCAGTCGTTGCTAACGGCCGCGTATGGCACTTCATCCTTCTTCGCTACGCCGCGGACGGTACCTTGGACCAGTCATTCGGGACCGCTGGCGTTGTGATGACGCATTTTGTTGCGGCAACGAACAATTCCCCAACGGCCAGCGACCTCCTGAAAAAGCTATTTGTCGATTCCTCCGGTCGCATCGTGGCCGTCGGGGGTACCGAGGTTGGCGGGACGGCCGTAGGGGTTGCCAGATATTCAGCTGATGGCGTTCTCGATACGACTTTCGGCGACGACGGGCTTCTGCGCGTCGCCGGGGACGGCACAATTGTCCAGGGAATAGGTGATGCCGTCATCGACGACCTGGACCGACTGACGCTTGTCGTTGGTCAAGACCTGACGGTACTTGACCTAGACGCCCCTGCGATCCTCTGTGGCCCGCTCCCGGATGTCTGTCGCCTCCCCCTGATTGCGGGAAAGGCCTTACTCTCGTTGACGAAAAACGACAAGAAAGGAAACAAGCTGAGCTGGAAGTGGGCCAAGGGACCGCGCACGCTCGCCGCGGAATACGGAAGCCCCGACAGCAGCACTGAGTATGACCTCTGCATCTACGACGCGAACGGCCTCATCGCGACGATGCGGGTTCCACCGGGCGGGATGTGCGACAAGGGAAAACCTTGCTGGGCAGACCTCAAAGGCAAAGGTTTCAAGTACAAAGACAAGGCGGGGTGGCCGCACGGTATTGTTCAGCTGCAATTGAAGGAAGGCCTGGCAGACGGCAAACCCAAGATTCAAGCGAAAGGTCAGGGCCGCGGCCTTCCATTCCCGGACCTATCGGCTCTTGTCGCCCCGCTGACGGTTCAGTTGAAGCAGAACAACAGCGCAACATGTTGGAGCGCCCTCTATCGCTCGTACAAAAGCAATGGAACGCAGCTGAAAGCGAAGGCCGATAACACTGGTCCGACGCCAATTCCTACGAGCACGCTGGCCCAGCCGACCCCCACAAGCACCCCCGGAACGAATCTCTGCGGCAACGGCACGGCCAATTCGGGAGAAGTTTGCGACGGTGGCGACCTTCGAGGACAGACGTGCGCCACTCTGGGCTTCACCGGCGGGACGTTGGCATGCCTCACCTCGTGTGCGGGCTATGACAGCCGTGGCTGCGCCCTGCCCGCGAGCTTGCCCCCCGACCCGGCACTTGTCGCGCCACCACTCGACCAATCGGTGGCTACCAACGTTGGGACGGCTACCGAATTTCTCTACGATGGACCAGACCGCGTCCAGTATGGAGTAACCGACGTTGTCATTGTGCCCAAACGGGCCGCGGTTGTTCGCGGACGCGTAATTGACCGCTCAGGTGCTCCGCTCCCCGGTGTGCGCGTGAGTGTCCGTGACCATCTTGAGTTCGGAATCACTGTGAGCCGCGCTGATGGCGGCTATGATTTGGTCGTAAACGGGGGTGGGTTTCTCAATCTCGACTTCACGAAAACAGGGGTGCTTCCGGCACAGCGGCGCGTAGACGTGCCTTGGCAGGACTTTGTAACAATCGATGATGTCGCACTTGTGGCTCGGGATCCAGACGTAACTGCAATCGACCTGACCGCTGCGGTGCCAATGCAGATCGCGCAAGGCAGCGCCCAAAGCGACAGCGCGGGTACCCGGCGTGCGACAATCATGATTCCCCAAGGGACCACGGCAGCGTTGGTCTTGCCCGATGGTAGCACGCAGCCAGTCAACATCCTGCACCTGCGGCTTACTGAGTACACGGTTGGGCCAAATGGTCCTGCCGCGATGCCAGGAACGCTCCCGCCCATGAGCGCCTATACGTACGCCGTCGAGATTTCCGCGGACGAAGCCATCGCGAAGGTAGCCGGCAAGGACGTTGTGTTGAGTCAGCCCGTTCCCGTCTACGTCGATAACTTCCTTGGCTTCGCAGTTGGAGA
Organism: Deltaproteobacteria bacterium; assembly: GCA_020848745.1. Classification (NCBI taxonomy): domain Bacteria; kingdom Pseudomonadati; phylum Myxococcota; class Myxococcia; species Deltaproteobacteria bacterium. The sequence goes on from JADLHM010000012.1 coordinate 115,803, forward strand.
GGCCGTCCCGTACGGCTACTACGATAACGATCGAGGTCTCTGGATCGGAGTGCCTAACGGCGTGGTCATCGCGATTCTCGGAGTCACCGGCGGGTTAGCTGACCTCGATTCCGACGGCGATGGACTCGCGGACTCAGCAGCCACACTCGCGACACTTGGTATCACCGATTCAGAACGGGCGGCGTTGGCCACGCGGTTTGCTCCGGGGCAGACATTCTGGCGGGTAAGGACCTCCCATTTGAGCACGCACGACTGCAATTGGTCGGTCGCCATCCCGAATTGCGACCCACCCGGAAAATGCCCCAGTCCGAAAACGGCAGCTCCGATATCGAAGAACCCAAAGACCAATACTCCCTGCGCCAACGGTTCTATCATCGAGTGCCAAAATCAGATTCTCCGCGAACGGGTGCCACTTGTTGGGTCCGATATGACCCTCAACTACGGTACCGATCGTGTGCCTGGATCGCTGCCTGAGATTGACATCGAGCTCACCAACGACGATGTCCCAGAACTGCTCAAGCGCGTGGAACTCACCGTTGACGTCGCGGGTCAAAAGCAGCGCACTACCTTCCCTGCGGCGGCAAATCAGCGAGACAGCTTCACGTGGGACCGCCGGGATGCTTATGGACGGTATGCGCAAGGATGGCAACCAATCAACGTTGAAGTAGCCTACGTCTATGACGCTTGGTACTGCCGTGCCGCTCAGTTTGGATTTCCATGTTACCAGCTCGGCTCAAGCGTACCGGCGCGCGAGGAACTCCGGCGAGTCCAGCGGCGATCCGTTATTGAGGGCTCACAGTGGGATGCTCGTGGCCTTGGTCTCGGCGGCTGGACCTTGAGCGTGCATCACGCCTACGACCCGGGCGGGAAGATCTTGTACGAAGGGAATGGCAAACGCCGGGCCGCGACCGATGCAAACGGCGTGGTACGTCGCGCGGTTGGGTGTCGAACGTGCAATGCAACTCAAGACGGGCTGCCCGCTCTTGACACCGCGCTAGGGTTCAGCGGCTCAACTGTTGAGAGAGCGGACGGCAGCCTGGATGTCGCCATCACCAATACGTTCAACAGCGCGGTTCAGGCCCGTGTTCGGTCACTGGGTCCGGATGGAACCGTTCGAACCATCGCAGGTGGCAATGGGTTCGGCCATAGCGGCGACGGCGGCCCGGCGACCCAAGCGCAGATTCTCTTGCCTCGTGATATCTCCCGTGGTCCGGATGGCAGTCTCTACATCCTAGAGGGCGAGCCTTCGCTACCCTTTGCCAGCCAAAAGTATTACGTTCGAAAGGTTGCCCCGGATGGAACGATCTCCACGTTTGCTGGCACGGGAGACCAGGGCTACTCAGGCGACGGCGGACCGGCGACTGCGGCAACATTCCGCTTCAGCGACACTGATGGCCTCTTCGGGGGCGGCATTGCGGTCGGCCCGGATGGCGCCCTCTACGTTGCTGACATCGGCAACTATCGCATACGGCGTGTAGGCCTCGACGGAATTATCGACACGGTTGTGGGTACTGGGGTTCCCGGTGTCGACGGCGAAGGAGGATTGGCCACCCAGGCGCAGCTAAGTGGTCCCTCCGATGTCAGCTTCGGCCCTGACGGAAGCATGTATATTACTGACATCAATTTCATTTTCGCGGAGCCGTTCTATGTTGGGCCTGCTCGCGTCCTGCGCGTTACCCCAGACGGCCAACTGACGCGAGTAGCAGGGAGCGCCACAAGCTATGACTACGGCGGGGTCGGCGATGGCGGCCAGGCAACCCAAGCCAAACTCGCGCAGCCGGTCGGTGTGGACGTTGCGCGAGATGGCACGCTGTTCATCGCTGACTTTGACGACCAACGTGTGCGCGTCGTTTCGACCGACGGCGTCATCCGCACCCTCATTGGAAAGACCGAGAACGGCGACCCTGAGGAAGGGCAACCAGCCAGTCAAGCTGCTATCGACGTCGGATATCGCGCGCTTCCTGCCAACAACGGCGGCGTCTACATTTCAAAAGGCTTCGCGACCGGGGTCGACCAGGTCGCATCGATGTATGCCGGGTTCTCGGGCAGTGATATTGCGATCGCTTCGGAGGATGGAACGCAGCTCTTTCAGTTTAATGCGAGCGGCCGCCATCTCCGCACGTACAACACCTATACGGGCGCTGTCCTCTATGAATTCAGCTACGACAGTGCAGGAAGGCTCACACAGATTCGGGACGGCGACGGCAATGTCACCGAGATCGAGCACGACAGCAGTGGTAACCCCGCCGCCATCGTGGCGCCGTTCGGCCAACGTACGGCGCTTTCGGTTGACTCGAACGGCTTCCTCCAGAGCATCACGAATCCCGCGAGTGAGGAATACCGCTTCACCTACGACAGCAATGGGCTTCTCGAGCGAATGCGCAATCCCCGCTCGTACGAAACCCTATACTCCTATGACAGTCGCGGCCGACTGAACGGTGTTTTTGATGCGGCTGGCGGAACCCAGGGCTACAGCAGAAGCGACTTTTTGAGCGGCGACAATCTTCTTGGCTACCAAGTTGAAAGAGTCACCGGCCTCGGTCGCGCGACAACGTATCGGATAGATACTCAAGCTAGCGGCCCGCTCGCCAGACCCAACCTTGAATACCTTGCGACAACCACCGAGCCCGACGGTACGGCCCGCCGGGTATGGCGAAGAACCGACGGCGTTGTTGAAGAAACGGCAGCAAACGGCACTACGAGTATCTCCGTGCTGAGTCCTGACCCGCGTTTCGGAATGCAGGCTCCGGTTGCCGGGAGCTTCTGGGTGAACCTCCCGAGCGGCAACGGCATGCAGACTCTCGGTACACGCTCCGCCATTCTTGCCGACCCGACGAACCCCCTCAGTCTTCAGACCCTCACCGAGGACACAGACGTCAACGGCGATGTCTTCAGCACGACCTACGATGCCGCAACACGGACATTTAGGAGCACATCTCCGGAAGGGCGTGAGCGCATCTTAACCGTTGACGACCAGGGCCGCGTGACTAGTAGTCAGCTGGGTAATTTGCTTCCCGTCCACATGACCTATGACCCTCGCGGGCGCCTCATTACGGTCTCTCAGGGGGCCGGAGCGGACGAGCGCCGGACAGCGTTCTCCTATAACGCGATGGGATTGCTCGCCGCCACAGCTGATGCCATGAACCGCATAAATACCTTTGAATATGACGCGGCGGGGCGCGTGACCGTGCAAACGCGGCCAGACGGCGAAGAGATTCTCTTCAGCTATGATAGCAATGGGAACCTGAGCAGTGTCACGCCCCCTGGGCGACCCTCCCACACGTTCAACTACACGGCTGCTGACCTGCAAGCGCAGTACGCGCCTCCTGATATCGGCAATGCATCCACCAATACGGACTACACCTACAACGGCGACCGTCAGATCGCGCTCATCACCAGGCCGGACGGCCAAACCATCAACTACGGCTATGACGGAGGCGGGCGTATAGCAACCATTAGCGCTCCCCATGGCACGACCACCTTCACGTACCATCCGACCAGTGGACAGGTATCGAGCATCGCCGCACCGGGTGCGCCAGAGGGGCTCGCCTATAGCTATGATGGACCTCTCCTTAGATCGACCACTTGGAGCGGAACCGTGACTGGCTCTGTCGAGCGTACGTACGACGACTTTTTCAGAACGAGCCGGATCACGGTCAACGGAACTGACCCAGTCCTTTATAGCTATGACAGCGACGGGCTCGTTGTGCAGGCGGGTGCGATGAGTGTCACGCGCGATCCCATGAGTGGCTTGATTACAGCGACCACCCTCGGCAATCTCATTGACACGTACGAATACAACGGTTTTGGCGAGATGACCCACCATTTGGCGCGCTTCAACTCAACGTTCCTCTACGAAATTCTCCTCACACGTGACCGGCTCGGACGCGTTGCAACGAAAGACGAAACGATTGAAGGCACCAACCACGTTTACGAATACAGCTATGACGAGGCGGGGCGGCTGTTCGAAGTCGCCACCGACGGTGTAACGACGAGCCAGTATACGTACGATGTCAATGGGAACCGTCTAACCGCCCCAGGACTCTCGGCCACTCCCGCTTACGATGACCAGGACCGGGTTTCCTCCTATGGCGATGAGACCTTCACGTACACAGCGAGCGGAGAGCTTCTCGCCACAACGAACGCGACTGGCACCACAGCGTTCGGCTACGATGTTTTTGGGACGTTGCGATCGGTTGACCCGCCGGGATCGGCAACCGACATATCATATGCGATCGACCCAGTGGGTCGCCGAGTAGGACGTCAGCAGAACGGGACTCTCCTTCAGGGTCTTCTCTATCACGACCAGCTTCGGCCGGTGGCTGAACTTGATGCCTCCAGCATTGTCCGCAGCCGGTTCGTGTTCGCGTCCGCCACAAACGTACCAGACTATATGCTAATGGCCGGAGACACCTACCGCATTATTACCGATCACCTTGGAAGTCCACGACTTGTCGTAGACGTGGCGACCGGTGGCGTTCTGCAGCGTATGCGCCATGATGACTGGGGCCGACTTGTGGCGAGCACAGGTGCAGGGAGCCACCCATTTGGCTTCGCAGGTGGCCTCTCTGACCCAGATACCTCTTTGATTCGTTTTGGTGCCAGGGACTATGACCCGAATACTGGGCGTTGGATGAGTAAGGACCCACTCGGGTTCAATGCCGGCACTAACCTTTACTCATATGTAGACAATTTGCCTCAGAACTCAACCGACCCGACCGGTGAGTGTCCGTGGTGCGTCGCTGTGGTGGCGATAGCGTATGGTATTTTGGGGCATCCGACCCCGCTAGAGGAGTCGTACAGCGACGCTCAATGGATAGGCGACGCTGCGCCGGGCGTGGCGGCGATTACGGCTGCTGGGGATTTATGGGATAGATGGGGGGATAGTGGCGACTGTCCTGTTCCTGAAACGCGGCCACCCGGATGGACTCCGGAGTGGGAATATAAGAAGCCGGAATATCCAGTATCGGACAAGCGCAATACCCCGCGTTTTTTTGACCCGACTGGTGGTGAGTGGCGTCGGCACGAAGAAGACAAGTGGCATCCTGAAGCGCATTGGGATTATAATCCATGGGACACGTGGAATAGCTCGTGGCAAAACGTGGGTGATGACGGTAATGTCATTCCGAAGCGCCCCAAATAGGGGGTTCTGCAAGTAGTGCGTGTGTGTGGGAGAAAGCGATGCTGGCGGATGTATATGACGGTGCGTATGGGATGACGCTTCGGTTGGCGTGTGAAGGGGCCGCAGACTTGGAGGAGCTGCGACTCACTATTGAGGGGCTAGGTCGACAACGGCAGGCGGTTATCCCTCCAGCAGGTGGTCCTATTCCATCGAGTGGGGTGACCCTGAAATGTCTTGTCGGGGGTGCTCCGAGGCTTGTGCGGGAGGGTTCTCAGGCATGGGCCCTGGAAGCCAAACCGGAGTTCTGGTCTAGTCTGCTCGTAATGATAGATGCCTTACGAGAGCATGGCGGGCCGGCACACCAGTACGCCCATCTGCCCGGAAATTCTATTATAGAGGTTGCTCTGGGTGAATGAAGCGAACACAGCGTTCTTAGGGAGATGCTTTGTTGAAATCGGGTGATGAAGAAATCCGGCAAAGCTGATGGTGCGCCTCCGTGTACTCTCTCTAGGGCCAGCTAGCGGGGACTATTCAGTAATATCAGGGTAGTTGCCAGAGTGTCATAAAGGACGTTATGATGCATGAATATGTACGAGGAATTACCACAAGCACACTCAGAAATAGGGGTGGGCAAAGGCGATCTTAGTTTAGCGCCCTCAGCTGATCTCGCGGCGCGAGTTGCCGACTTGGTCAGAGACTTTGAGGGGAAACTGGCAGTGCCAGCGGGCCGCTTTGAGGACCTTCGGCATTCTATCGTTGAGCTCGCACGGTTGCACGCTGCGCGCACCGTCCTCGAAGCTGTGACTGCTCGCGAAGCAGCACGAACGGAAAGGCGCAGGCGAGCCGCCTGTGGACCTCGGGTGTTCCGAGAGTGACCCGGAGGTCCGGAGATGCCCGAA
>JADLHM010000013.1 GCA_020848745.1 Deltaproteobacteria bacterium
ACGACGTAGTCGATCGTCGGCTCGAAGCAGGCCGGCGTCTCGCGCGTGATGTCGTTCTTGATCTCGTCGAGCGTGTAGCCGACCGCGAGCTTGGCGGCGATCTTCGCGATCGGGAAGCCGGTGGCCTTGGAAGCGAGTGCCGAGCTCCGCGAGACGCGGGGGTTCATCTCGATGACGACGAGGCGCCCGGTCCCGGGGTGAACGCCGAACTGGATGTTGGAGCCGCCGGTATCGACGCCGATCTCGCGGATGATGCGGATCGCCGCGTTCCGCATCAGCTGGTACTCCTTGTCGGTGAGCGTCTGCGCCGGCGCCACCGTGATCGAGTCGCCGGTGTGCACGCCCATCGGGTCGAAGTTCTCGATCGAGCAGACGATGACGACATTGTCCTTGCCATCGCGCATCACCTCGAGCTCGAACTCCTTCCAGCCCGCGATCGATTCCTCGATCAGCAGCTCGTGGGTCGGCGAGGCGGCGAGGCCGCTCTCGACGATGGCGCGGAACTCCTCCGGCGTCGCCGCGACGCCGCCGCCCGTGCCGCCGAGGGTCCGCGACGGCCGGATGATCAAGGGCAGCGGGATCTCGGCGCGAATCGCCTCCGCCTCGGCGACGCTGCAGGCGTAGCCGCTCCGCGGCAGGTCGAGGCCGATCTTCTGCATCGCCGCCTTGAAGAGGTTGCGGTCCTCCGCCTTCTTGATCGCCGGCAGCTTCGCGCCGATCAGCTCGACACCGTACCTGTCGAGGACGCCGGCCTCCGCGACCTCGATCGCGAGGTTCAACCCGGTCTGCCCTCCGATCGTCGGCAGGATCGCCTGCGGCCGCTCGATCGCGATGATCTGCTCCAACACCTCCGCGGTCATCGGCTCGATGTAGGTGCGATCGGCGAACTCCGGATCGGTCATGATCGTCGCCGGGTTCGAGTTCACGAGCACGACGCGGTAGCCCTCCTCGCGAAGCGCCTTGCACGCCTGGACGCCGGAGTAGTCGAACTCGCACGCCTGGCCGATGACGATCGGGCCCGAGCCGATCAGGAGAATGGTCTGGAGGTCGCTTCGTTTCGGCACGTCAGCCTTTCTTCGTCCGCTCGATGAGATCCACGAAGCGCCGGAAGAGATAGCCCGAATCGTGCGGACCGGGCGAGGCTTCCGGATGGTATTGCACGGAGAAGAGCGGCTCTCTGGTGTGCGTGAGGCCCTCGACGGTGCGATCGTTCAAGTTGAGGTGGGTGAGCGTCGCCTTCCCCGCGAGCGCGTCGACGTCGACCGCGAATCCGTGGTTCTGCGACGTGATCTCGACCTTGCCGGTGGTCGTGTCCATCACCGGGTGGTTGGCGCCGTGGTGTCCGAACTTGAGCTTGTAGGTGCGGCCACCGAGCGCGAGCGCGAGGATCTGGTGGCCGAGACAGATGCCGAAGATCGGCACCTTGCCGACGAGCGCGGCGACGTTCTCGCGCGCGTACGGCACCGCGTCGGGGTCGCCGGGACCGTTCGAGAGGAAGACGCCGTCCGGCTTCTGCGCCAGCACGTCGGCGGCCGACGTCGCCGCCGGCACGACGCGCACGCGACAGCCGGCGCTCACGAGGTTGCGCAGGATGTTGTACTTGATGCCGTAGTCGTAGGCGACGACGAGCGGCCCGTCGGATCGCGGCGCGCCGCCCGTTCCTTCGAGCTGCCAGAGCGGCTCGCGCCAGTCGTAGGCAGCCTCGCAGGTGACCTCGCGCACGAGGTCGCGGCCGACCATCCCGGGCCGCTCCTTCGCGCGCGCGACGAGACGATCCGCGTCGAGGTCGACGGTGGAGATGATGGCTTCCTGCGCGCCGTGCGTCCGCAGATGGCGGACGAGCGCGCGCGTGTCGATGCAGGCGATGCCGACGATGCCGTGCGCCCTCATGTAGTCGCCGAGGCTCTGCTCGGCGCGCCAGTTGCTCGCGGGCTCCCAGTACTCCTTCACGATGAAGCCCTTCAGGAAGGGCTTCATCGCCTCGACGTCCTCGCCGTTCACGCCGACGTTGCCGATCTCCGGATACGTCATCGCGACCAGCTGCTCGTGGTACGACGGATCGGTCAGGATCTCCTGGTAGCCGGTCATGGCGGTGTTGAAGACGACCTCACCGCCGACCTCACCGCCGGCGCCGAACGCGCGCCCGCGAAACACCGTCCCGTCCGCGAGCGCGAGCAGCGCGGGCCGATCGCCCCGGTCCCCGCTGCACGGTAGTGAGCTGCTCATCGCGCGAACCTCCCCCCGAGATGATGGTCGATGACGCGCCCCGCGAGACAGACCGCGACCGCGCGTCCGCGTACGGCGCGGCCCGCGAACGGCGTGTTGCGGCTCCGGGAGCGGAAGGCCGTCGGGTCAATCGTCCAGCGCGCCTCCGGGTCGATCACCGTCACGTCGGCGACCGCGCCGGGCGCGAGCGTCCCGGCGTCGATGCCGAGCGCGCGCGCGGGACCGATCGTGAGGGCGCGGATCGCGATCGCCACGGTGAGCACGCCCGCGTACACCAGCTCGAGCACGAGCGGGAGCGTCGTCTCGAGGCCGACGATGCCGAACGGAGCCTCGGCCATCCCGCGCGCCTTCTCGTCGGCGTGATGGGGCGCGTGATCGGACGCGATCACGTCGAGGGTGCCGTCGGCGAGGGCCGCGCGCACGGCGGCCACGTCCTCGTGGGCGCGGAGCGGCGGATTCATCTTCGCGAGCGCGCCGTGCACCGCGACGGCCTCCGCGTCGAGCGTGAAGTGGTGCGGCGTCGCCTCCGCCGTGACGCGCGTCCCGGCCGCCCGCGCCGCGCGGACGATCGCGACCGCGGCCGCGGTGCTGAGGTGCGCGACGTGCAGATGGCCGCCGGTTTCCGCGGCGAGCGCGCAGTCGCGCTTCACCATCTCGCTCTCGGCGGCGGACGTCATGCCCGGGAGGCCGAGGCGCTCCGCGACGGGTCCGGCATGCATCACGCCGCCGCACGCGAGGGTGCGGTCCTCCGCGTGCGCGATCACCGCGGCATCCACGCGGCGTCCCGCCGCGAGCGCGGCGCGCATGATCTCCGGCCGCGCGATCGGCACGCCGTCGTCGGAGAACGCGACCGCGCCGGCGGCACGGAGGGCCGCGAAGTCGGTCAAGGTCTCGCCCGCGAGCCCCTTCGTCACCGCGGCGATCGGCAGCACGCGCGCGAGCCCGGCTTCGGCGGCGCGCGCGATCATCCAGCGCGTGATCTCGGGATCGTCGTTCACGGGGCTCGTGTTGGCCATCGCCGCGACGGTCGTGAAGCCTCCCGCGACCGCCGCGGTCACCCCCGTCGCGATCGTCTCCTTGTGCTCGCCGCCCGGCTCACGGAGATGGACGTGCATGTCGACGAGGCCGGGAGTCACCCAGAGCCCGGCCGCATCGATCGACGCGCGCGCCCGCGGAACGTCGCCGGGGGCGACGACGTCCGCCACGCGGCCCGCGTCGACGAGCACGTGCGCGATACGATCGACGTCGCGCGCCGGGTCCAGCACGCGACCGTTGCGGATCACCAGATCGATCACGCCGCGGCCTTCGGGTCGACGTACGAGTAGATGACGACGCGATCGCGGTGCTCGCGATCGAGCTCGCGCAGCCGCACCCGCACCCGCTCGTGGGGCGCGGTCGGGAGGTGCTTGCCGACGTACGTCGGCTTGATCGGCAGCTGGCGGTGCCCGCGGTCGATCAGCACCGCGAGGCGCGCCGAGAGCGGCCGCCCGGCCCGCCAGACGCACGAGAGCGCGTCCTTCGCCGTCCAGCCGCTGTTGATCACGTCGTCGACGATCACGACGTGGCGATTCGCGATCGTGACGTTCGACCCCTCCGTCGCCGGCGTACCGGGCCAGCGCGGGATCACGTCGCCGCCGCCCTGCACATCGAGAACGCCGAGGTCGACGGCGGCGCCGCGGAGCGCGTGGATGCGCTCGACGATGCGATGCGCGAGGAAGGCGCCCGCCATGCGAACTCCGACGATCACCAGATCTTTGAGCTCGCGGGTGTCACGCAGGATCGCATCGGTGAGCTCGGCGATCGCGCGCTCGATCTCCTGCGCCGTCATGATCGATTTCTGCGGACCGAGCTTGTACGACTTGTACGCGGCTTCCTCGGCCTGCTTCACCGTGTCGAAGATCACGAGCGCGTCGTCACGGAGCCACGCGTCGAGGTAGCCGTACATGGGCTCTTCGTAGACGTGGAAGTGCTTCGATTTACGGTTGCCGATCACCTGGATGCGCGTCTCGTGGTCGCAATAGAGGCACACGAGGTGGGCGCGTCCGACGCGCTCGCGGTGGAAGCGAAAACGGCGCTCGGACTGCACCGGCTCGCGCCGCGTAATGCAATTGGGGTTGGCGCAGCGGGGCCCGATGCGCATCGCGCCACGCTCGGCGCGCGCCGCCGGCACCGCGACCTCGCGGCCGACCCGCTCCGCGAGAACCATCTCGACGAGCGCCATCCGCACGGGCACGCCCGAAGCGGCCTGTCGGAAGTAGAGCGCGCGCGGGTCGCGATCGAGCGCCGAGGAGATCTCGCCCGTCCGCGGCAGCGGGTGCATCAGCACCGTATGCCGCATCGCCGGATCCTGGAACGTGTCGGTGTCGATGCGCAGGTACTCGACGCCGTCGTCGGTCGTGTCGTCGCGGCGCTCGCGCTGCGGACGCGTCATGTAGAGCGCGTCGAGCGTGATCGGCTCGGCTTCCGCGAGGCGCTCCTCGAGATCGAATTCCGTGTCGGTGAACAAGGTCAGTTGGTGCGGGCGGGCCGGCGCCAGATAGAGCGCGTTTACGTCGCGCGCGAGCGCCTTCAAGTCGCCCGGTCGGGCGACCGTCGGCCGGTAGCCGTACTCCTCCGCGACCTTTTGCAGCAACCAGTCGGGAAACTCCATCCCGCGGGCCGGAATGATGACGATGTTCGCCTTGAAGCGCGCGAGGGCGCGGACGAGCGAATGGGCCGTCCGGCCGCGCTTCAGGTCGCCGCCGATCGCGACCGTGATGCCGCGAAGCGTACCCTTGGCGCGCTTCAACGTGTAGAGATCGCAGAGCGTTTGCGTCGGGTGCTCGTGGCTGCCGTCCCCCGCGTTGATGAGCGGCACGTCGGCGTGCTCGGCCGCGACGCGCGCCGCCCCATCCCAGAAGTGCCGCAGCACCAGAACGTCGGCGTAGCTGGAGACGACCTTGGCGGTGTCAGCCAGGGTCTCGCCCTTCGACGCCGAAGAGCTCTTCATGTCGGAGGCGCCGATGACCGCGCCGCCGAGCCGCCACATCGCCGCCTCGAACGAGAGGCGCGTCCGCGTGCTCGGTTCGTAGAAGAGCGTCGCCATGATGCGACCGGCGGCGCTCTTCGGGATCTGGCCGGCGTCGCGCGTCTCCAGCGCCGCCTCCATCTCCTCCGTGCGGCGCAGGATGCTGTCGATTTCCTCGTCGGAGAGATCGGCGATCGCCAGAACGTGTCGACTCATGGGAGCGCCCTCATACGAGCGCGACCTCGTCGCGGCCGTCGAGCTCGCGGACCCGTACGTGCACGCGGCGGGCCTCGGTGTCGGGAACGTTCTGGCCTACGAAGTCGGCCCGGATGGGGACCTCGCGGTTGCCGCGGTCGACGAGGACGGCGACCTGGATCGCGTGCGGACGTCCGAGGCCGCCGAGCACGTCGAGGGCGACCCGTACCGTGCGGCCCGTCGAGAGCACGTCGTCCACCAGGACGACGACGGCGTCGTCGATCGAGAACGCGACGTCGGTCTCCGGTCCCTCGATGCGATCGCGCGGCTCCTCGACGTCGTCGCGGTAGGGCGTGATGTCGATCGCGCCGACCGGCACGATGCGCCCCGCGAGCTCCTCGATCTTCCGCGCGATCCGATGCGCGAGCTGGACGCCGCGCGACCGCACCCCGACCAGGACGAGCTGCTCGACGGCGCGGTCGCGTTCGAGGATCTGGTGCGCGAGGCGCGAGACAGCGCGGCCGATGGCGGTGCCATCGAGGAGGATCGCGGGCACGTCGGTCACTCGGCCGCCGTCCGAAGCGCCGTTGCCGACACGAAAAAGCCCTCCCGACCGGAGCCGGGAGGGCTTTCGAACGAGTAAAAACGGAACGTGGAGAGGATCACCGGACCGACCTTTCCTGACCTCGGAGGGTCAGATTAAAAGGTACGTGGATTTCGTACGCCCGACCGTGAACCAAGTCAAGCTTCGACCACGTGCCTGCGCGTTCTACGGCGTCCGCATGCCATGACACCTGAGAACACGACGCGCAAAGCCGCGCCGACTCTCGCCGAGACGCGCCTGGACCACTGGCTCTGGGCCGCACGCTTCTTCAAGACTCGCGGTCTCGCCTCCGAGGCGGTCGCGGGCGGACTCGTCCACCTGAACGGCGTGCGCACCAAGCCCGCGAAACCCGTGCGCGTCGGCGACACCATCGAGGTCCAGCGCGGGGAGCTCGTGACGGCGGCCGTCGTCCGCGGCCTGTCCGAGCAGCGCCGGCCGGCCCCCGAAGCCGCCCTCCTCTACGAGGAGACGCCGGCGAGCGTGAGCGCTCGGACCGAGCACCTGGCGCGCCGGCGGGAGGCGGCTGCCGGACGCTTCGAGCGGCTCGGGCGCCCGACCAAGCAGGACCGCCGCGAGAGCATTCGCCTCCGGCGGGGCCGCTGACCCGGGGAATCCCTAGGGAACCTAGCAGGGGGCTGCCCTCGCGCCAGGTGTGAGCGTCGCTGCGCTCCGCTCATTGCTCTTCTCCTCGAGACTCTATTTGAATCAAACCATACGGATACGTGTCAGCGGGATTGATGGACGCGAGCGAAGCGAGCGTCCGACAACGCGCACCTGGCAGCCCCCGCAGGTTGCTCAAAAAGGGTCAGCTGCAAGGCGCGAGGGAGCGAACGCGGAGGCGTAGCGGAGCTACGCCACACAAGTGAGCGACCGAGCAACGCGGCAGATGGCCCTTTTTCAGCAACCTGCTAGGGGCCGAACCAGGCCCCGTGGAACCAGCGCAGGAGGAAGGTCGTCCCGAGCGCACCGAGTACGACGGCGGGTCCGAGCTCGCGAATGCCCTGCCAGGTCGCCGAGCCGGTGAACGGTAGAAACGGCGTTTCGCGGTAGAACGCCGCGAATTCCACGGGACCGGTCGCGAGCTTCCGCTCGTCCTGATGACGGCAGCCGATCAAGACAAAGAGGGGGAACCCGCCGAAGAAGGCGACGTCGGCCGCGTTCCCGTTCGGGACCATGTGCAGGAGCCCGAAGAGGCCGAACCCCATCAGGAGCGGGTGGCGCGTGAGCCGTTGGGCGCCGCGCGGGCGCGGATCGCCGGGCACGATCGCCGCCGGGCTCGGCCGGAAAAGGCCAGCCACGATCAGGATATAGGCGACCAGCATGGCGGCGTAGAGCAGCCATCGCAGCACCGGTCCGAGCGGGATCGACCACAGCAGCGGCCCGGCGTGCTTGTTGGTGAAGTAGATCCACACGAGCGGCACGAAGAAGAGGAAGGCCACGATCGAGTAGAGCCCGAGGAACGGACCCGTGCCGATGCGGGAAACCAGGCGCGCCCGGACGCGCACGCTCGAAAGGCCCAAGTGGGAGGCTGCAAACCCGATCCAGAGCAACACGATCGCGAGAGTCGCCGACACGGGGTCCTCCTTTCGTCGTGCGGCGGGCCCGCCGCACGGTTGGCGGCGCGATACTGACCAAGACGCGGGGCTACGGCAACGGACGCCGCGGGCGAAACTCAGGGCCAGCTGCTATGAGGCCCCGTGCTCGCGTACCGCCCGACCTGCCACCGCTGCCTCCGGCCGGCCTCGCATTGCTATTGCGCCCACCTGACCCCGATCACGAGCCGGACCCGCGTCGTGTTCCTCCAGCACCCCCGCGAGTACCGCATGCCGATCGGCACCGCGCGCATGACGAACCTCGGCCTCATGAACTCCGAGCTGCACGTCGGCGCCGACCTCGACCGCCACCCCCGGGTGCGGGCGCTCACCGACGACCCCCGCGGCGCCGCGCTGCTCTTCCCCGGAGAGGATGCCGTCGAGCCCTGGACGCTCCCCGACGGACCACCGACGACCCTGGTCGTCCTCGACGGTACGTGGATCCAGGCGCGGAAGATGCTCGCGCGGAGTCGACGCCTGCAGCGCCTGCCCCGCGTCGCATTCACCCCGCCGCGCCCCGGACTGTACCGCATCCGCCGCGAGCCCGCCGCGCACTGTCTCGCCACCGTCGAAGCGGTCGTCCAGGTGCTCGGCCGGCTGGAGAATGATCCGGACCGCTTCGTGCCGCTGTTGCGGGCCTTCGACCAGATGGTCGAGCAGCAGCTGCGCTACAAGACTACGCGGCCGAACCCCTACTTCCACGCCCCCCGGCCGCGCCTGCCGGATCGGGAGCGTGTTCGCGCGATGCTCGCCAGGGACCGAGGGCGCGTGGTCCTCGTGCACGGCGAGGCGAACGCCCACGCCATGGCGGCGCGCGTCCCGGGCGATCCCGAGCTGCTGCAACTCGTCGCCGAGCGGTACGCCACCGGCGAGCGCTACGAAGCCCTGCTGGCGCCGCGCCGGCCGCTCGCACCCTCGGTACCGGGCCATCTCGAGCTACCGGCCCACCGCTTCGTCGACGCCGAGCACGTGCGCGCCGCGCTCGACCGCTTCGCGAGCTTCCTTCGCCCGGGCGACCGGCTCGCGTCCTGGGGCCGCTTCACGCTCGACCTCCTCGCGGCCGAGGGTATTCCCGCCCCGGAGGCGATCAATCTCCGGGACGTGGCCGCACGCGCGCTCGAGCGAAGCCCGCGGGGTCCGGAGCAGGCGGCCGCCGACCTCGCCGGGAAAGACCCGCCGCGACGGACGTGGACCGACGGACGCGCCGGCCGTCGCGTCGCGGCGCTCGCGACGATCGTCGCGCGAGTGCTCCGCGAGCCCTGACGGGTCGCGACGGGCGCCCGCGCCAGTCGCGCGGGCCGGCCGCGCGCCGCGCGATCGCGTCACAGCCCGCAGGCCGCGAGGGCCTTCGCGATCCGGGTGCGGGCGCGGTCGTCGGCGAACGGGAAAGAGCGGAAGAAATCGCCGGCGGTGAACGCGTCCCTCCGCGCGCGCACGTTCGCCGCCCACGCAGCCGCGCGCGCGCGGTCCCCGGCGAGCGCGTGCGCGGCGACGGCGACCACGGCGATCAGCACGTGCGCGCCCGGCGAGCGCGCCGCGCGCTCGGCCCAGTCGGCCGCGGCGGCGTGCTCGTCCGCAACGACGTGCGCGAGCGCCCGCGTCGCGGCCATCGCGTAGTACAGCGGGTCGAGCGGGCTCAGCGCCATCGCGGCGTCCGCATCGGCCCGCCCCGCCGCACCCCGACCCGAGAGGGCATGCGTCCAGGCTCGCGCGTAGATCCCCTGGGCGTAGCTCGGGCTGAGGGCCGTCGCGCGCTCGAGCCACGCGAGGCTCGTGTCGAGGTCGCCGACCAGCCAGAAGCTTCTCCCCATGGTGAGGTTCGCGAACGGGTCGAGCGGGTCGAGCGCGACGCTCCGCTCGGCCGCGTCGCGCGCCGCCTGCGCCTCTGCGGCGGCGTCCCCCGTGTACCCGAGGAAGGCGTTCTGGAAGTGCACGAACGAGCGGCCGGCGTGCGCCCGCGCGAACCGCGGGTCGGCGGCGGCGGCACGCGCGAAGAGCTCGCCCGCGGTCGCGTTGTCGGCGCGATGGAAGCGGAACATGTGCTGCAGGCCGAGGTGATAGGCCGCCCAGGCATCGAGCGACTCTGGCGCGGCGATGCGCGCCGCCTGCGCCTCGTGCATGGGGATCTGCAGGTCGAGCGCCGTCACGACGCGGACGGCGATCGACGCCCGCGTCTCGTGGACGTCCTCCAGCCTCGTCGCGCTGCGATCCGCCCAGACGACGCCGCCGTCACGCGCGTCGAGCAGCTCCACCGTGACGACGACCGAGCGTCCCGCCACCTCCACCGCACCCGACAGGCAATAGCGCGCGCCGAGCGCCTGGCCGACCTCGCGCGGATCGACCACCGCACCCCGGAAGCGGAAGGTCGACCCGCGCGCGATCACGAAGAGCCAGCGCAGGCGGGAAAGCTCGGCGATCAGCTCGTCGGGAAGCGCATCCGCCACGGTCGCCGACCGCTCGTCGCCGCCGATCACGCGGAAGGGCAGCACCGCGATCGACGGCCGCGCCGCGTCGGCCGCGACGACGTCGCGCAGCTCGGCGGCGACGACCCGCACCTCGGCGACGAGGCGAAAACCGCGGCCGTGCACGGTGCGAATGAGCCGCTGCGCCTTGCCGTCGTCGCCGAGCGCCCGCCGCGCCGACTTCACCCGGCTGTCGAGCGCCGAATCGGAGACGACACGTCCGTCCCAGACCTTCTCGATGATCTCGTCGCGCGAGACCATCCGGTCGCGATTGTCGGCGAGGAGGTGCAGAAGGCCGAAGACCTGGGGCTCGACGGCGACCACCTCGCCGTCGCGGCGGAGCTCGCCGGCCGCGGCATCGAGCTCGAAGCCCGCGAACACGTACTTCATCGCCGGCCACGATAGCGAATCACCGCCACGGCTCCTAGAAATCTCCCGGAATTCTCCAGGCGGTCTCCCAGCATCGCGAACGCGGAATCCGTACGAGGACGAGCACGGAGCCGGATCGACCGGCCCCGACACGAAAGGAGAGTCACCATGCCGCTCGTCACCATCGATCTGATCGAAGACGTGTTTACCCCGACCCAGAAGCAGGAGCTCATCGAGAAGGTCACGGAGGCCATGATCGCCGTCGAGGGCGAAGCGCTCCGGCCGGTCACCTGGGTCCGCATCAACGAGGTCGCCCAGGGCGACTGGGCGATCGGCGGCAAATGCCTGCGCGCCGCCGACGTACGGGCCCTCAAGGCGGGAAAGGCAGCGTAACCCCCGCGCTTTCGGTCGTCACGACGCCCCCTGATCAGCAGGGGGCCACGAAACGACCGCGTGGCGGGAGGGAAGACGCGCGACGGGCAGCACAGCGCCGCCCGTCGCGGTCTCAATGCTGCCGCTGCTTCAGGAAGTCGACGATCGCGTTCGCCGCCGTCTCGGAGACCTCGTGTCGCAGGTGCGGCATGCGAGGCTTCTTTTCCTTCAGCATGTGCCAGACGCGATCGGTGACGTAGGCCTGGTCGTGCGCCTCGAAGTACGCGGCGTCGAACCTGGCGGTCGGCTGCGGCTGGCCCGGAACCGCGACGACGTCGCCGCGACCGGCATCACCGTGGCAGTTGACGCAGTAGCGCGCGTAGACCTCGTATCCGCGCGACAGGATCTTCACGTACGCGCCGACGGCCGCGGCGTCCTTCGTCGTGAGCTTCAGTGGCGGCGCATGCCGCTCGCCGACGAGCGCTCGGAGCCGGTCGTCGCTCAGATCGCGCTGGAACTCCGGATCCGAGAGGTCGTGTGAGGCCACCTTGTCGTTTCCGCCCGCCTGCAGCGGCGGCTTGCCGTAGATCCCATGGCACGAGGCGCACCGGTCGGCGTACACGTCGTGTCCGGGCTCGACCAGCGCCCAGTCGATCGTCGGCAGACGCCTGAGATGCGCTGCGACGACCTCGACGTCTCCCTCCCGCGCCTTCAGGGCCGCGGGGTCGAGGGCGAGGTCGAGCGAGCTCCCGCGCCGCACACGACGCGCGAGCTCGGCATTGGAGTACTTCGCGAGAAACCCGCTGCGCAAATCACGTGGCGGCTCCGGGAAGATGACGGCATCGGGACCGTCGCCCCGGCCGTGCAGGCCGTGGCATCGGGCGCAGTCGCGGTGGAAGAACCGCGCTCCGTTGCTCGTGTCGGCGTGCGCCGCCACGGCGAAGGCCCACACCACGACCATCACGAGCGCCCTCACGACTCGGGCGGCCCATGCCATCGATC
Source organism: Deltaproteobacteria bacterium (assembly GCA_020848745.1). Classification (NCBI taxonomy): domain Bacteria; kingdom Pseudomonadati; phylum Myxococcota; class Myxococcia; species Deltaproteobacteria bacterium. The sequence continues at coordinate 11,830 of JADLHM010000013.1, forward strand.
GCCGAGAGGACGACATAGCCGTCGTTCTATACCTCCAGGCTGGAGAAACACCATCGCGATCGGCCCTCGCGATGGAGCAGATTTCCGGGCCGGACCTTTGCCGACGCGAAGCGGACGTGCAACGGTTGACGCCTCGCGGGCGGATGCAAGATTGTGTCACCATGCCCGCCGCGGTTCGCCGCACTCCCGGGTCGCTCGCCCCCGTGGTCATCGCCTGGCTCTTCGCGGCCGTCCTCGCGTTCCCCGGCAGCGTCGACAGCGCACCGGATCCCGGGCGCGGTCGAGCCGCCGACGAGAACGCGGCCGCGCCGGAGCCCGAAGAACAGGATTGCCTCTCGTGCCACAAGACCGTTGAAGAAGTCGACGACGTCGATCTCGTCGTCGACGAGTCGACGTGGCTCCGGACCGTCCACGGCGCCGCCCACGTAGCGTGCCTCGATTGCCACGCCGACGCCGACGGCGATCCGCATACCGGGGTGAAGGCGGTCACACGCTGCCGCGATTGCCACGCGAAGTCCGTCGATCGCGTGCGCGCGAGCGTCCACACCGAGACCAACGGACCCATTCCGGCGAAGAAACACCCGCGGTGCAGCTCGTGCCACGGAAAGATCCACGCGATGGCGGCCGCGACCGATCCGGCGTCGCCGGTACACCCCAAGCACCTGCCCGAGACGTGCGGCAAGTGTCACGCGGATCCGGGGCTCGCGGCCGAAGCCGGCGTGAAGCTCGTGCAGCCGATCGCGGCCTACAACGCGAGCGTCCACGCGAACGCCGTCGCCGCCGGAAAAGACGCCGCCACGTGCAGCTCCTGCCATGGCACCCACGCGATCCGTCGGAGCAGCGACGCTGACTCGCCGACGAATCGGAAGAACGTGCCGACCACGTGCGGCGCGTGCCATGCCGAGATCGCCGCCGCCTTCGCGACCAGCGTACACGGTCAAGCGGCCGCCGTCGGCATCCGCGAAGCGCCGGTGTGCACGGACTGCCACGGCGAGCACCGGATCCTCGGTCCCAGCGACCGGGGCTCGCCGGTATTCGCCAGCAGCGTGCCCAAGATGACGTGCGGGCGGTGCCACGGCGACGTGCGGTTGACCGAGAAGTTCAACCTCAAAGCAACGGCCGTAACGGCCTTCGAGGACAGCTTCCACGGACTCGCGGGCCGCGCCGGCAACCGCTCGGTCGCCAACTGCGCCTCGTGTCACGGCGTCCACGACATCCTGCAGTCGACGAATCCCCGTTCGCACGTCCACCCGGACAACCTGCCAGCGACGTGCGGCTCCTGTCACCAGGGGGCCGGAACGAGATTCGCGCTCGGCCCCGTGCACGTCACGAGCAGCGATCCCGGCACGACCCATCCCGTCGTCCACTGGGTTCGCCTCGCATACCTCTGGATCATTGGGCTCTCGATCGGCGGCATGGTGCTCCACAACGTACTCGACTTGCGCCGCAAGGCGCTGCTCCCGACGCCGCGGCCGGTGATTCCGGTCGCCGCGCGACGGCGGCGGATGTCGCGCGGCTTCCGGATCGCGCATGCGCTGCTGTTCGGCAGCTTCTTCATCCTCGTGGCAACGGGCTTCGCGCTCACGTATCCGGAGGCATGGTGGGCGACGCCGCTGCTCGCGCTGGAGCACCGATTCGCGTTCCGGGGGTGGCTACACCGCGGCGCGGCGATCGTGCTGCTCGTCAGCGCTGCATTCCACGTGGCGCACCTCGTCGCCGACCCGCGGGCTCGCACCACCATCCGCCGCATGCGGCCGACGCTGCACGATCTCCGAGAGCTGCGTGAACGGATCGCCTGGTTCTTCGGCAGGAGGCCGATGCCGCGATCACCGGAGATCGGCTACGTCGAGAAGGTGGAGTATCTCGCCGTCGTTTGGGGCACGATCATCATGGCAGCAACCGGATTCGTGCTCTGGTTCTCGACGTGGTCCCTCGCGCATCTCCCCAAGTGGGTGACGGACGTCGCGACCACCATCCACTTCTACGAGGCCGTTCTCGCAACGCTGGCGATCCTCGTCTGGCACTTCTACTTCGTGTTCTTCGACCCGGTCGTCTATCCGATGGACAGTGCCTGGCTCACCGGCCGCGAAGCGCCCGGACGGACGCTCGAGCGGACGGCGACTCCCGCCGACGAGCCGGCGGCCGCCGCGCCGGTCGCGGACGAGCCGGGCGCCTGATCCGTCATCCGACGCGCCCTACTGCAGCTCGAAGCGCTCGCGCAGGAGCTTCAGCAGCGCGACGTTGTCGCTGTGGCCCGTCCTGTGGGCCGTGACGAAGCCGCGCAGCGGCCGGCCGAGCAGATAGAAATCCCCCATGATGTCGAGGATCTTGTGGCGCGCGAACTCGTCGGGGAAGCGCAGCGGCGTGTTCACGATGCCGTTCTCGCCGATCAGGATACAGTTGTTGAGGCGTCCCCCGCTCGCGAGCCCCATCTTCTCGAGCGTCTCGATCTCGCGGAGGAATCCGAAGGTGCGCGCGGGCGCGATCTCGGCCTTGAAGCGTTCGCTGTCGGTGAACTGGAAGACGTGCTCCTGGCGCCCGACCGGCTGCGGATAGTCGAGAACGTAGCGCACCCCGAAGACGTCGGCGGGCTCGATACAGAGGTATTCGCCGCCGCCGTCGCGGTCGCCGATCTCGTAGCGGCGGTCGATGACGATCTCGTCGACGTAGCCGCCCTGCTCCTCGACCCCCGCGCTCTCGATGAGCCCGCAGAACTCCGCGGCCGAGCCGTCGAGGATCGGGATCTCGGCCTGCATCTTCACGAGCAGGTTCGTGATGCGGTAGCCGTGGAGCGCCGCCAGCAGGTGCTCGACGGTCTTCGCGACGATGCCGTTGTGGTAGAGCGTCGTCGCGTAGCCCGTCGAGTCGACGTACTCGATGCGGGCCGGGATCGTCGCCGCGTTCGAGATGTTGCCGAAGACGATGCCGCTGCCCGGCGGCAACGGCTGCAGGATGAGGCCGGTGCGGACACCGGAGTGCAGCCCCTGTCCGTTCACGACCACGCTGCGCTGGATCGTGCGCTGGGTCCACGGCCACGGACGTGCGAGCAGGCGCCGCTCGAGCGCGACCGCGCCCGCCTCGTCGGCGGCGACCGCCTCTCCGTCGACGCTGCCGGCGATCGGCCGCGCCTCGAGCGCGCGGCCGACGACGTGCAGGAGCCCGTCGAGCGAGAACGGCTTCTCGATGAAATCGAAGGCGCCGAGCTTCGTCGCCGTGACGGCGGTCTCGATGTTGCCGTGGCCGGAGATCACGATGACGGGCGTCGACGGATGGGACTCGCGAATGTGTCGGAGGAGCTCGATGCCGTCCATGCCGGGCATCCAGATGTCGAGGATCACGAGACGCGGATGCTCACGCGCGATGAGCTCGAGCGCGCCGCCGCCGTCCTCCGCCTCCAGCACACGGTAGCCCTCGTCGGCGAGCACGCCGCGGACGCTGCTCCGGATCCCCGTCTCGTCGTCCACGATCAGTATGGTCTTGTCCACGATTCCTCCTCGTGCAGGACGATCGGCTCGAGCGGCCCTTTCACGGGCAGCTCGACCACGAACCGACTCCCGCGCGGCTCGTTGTCCTTCACCCGCACGAAGCCCTGATGGTCCGCGACGATCGTCGATACGATGGCGAGACCGAGCCCGGTCCCGCCTTGCTTGGTGGAAAAGTACGGCTCGAAGAGCCGGCCGCGCTCCTCGGGCTTGATGCCGATGCCGGTATCCGCGACCTCGAGCGCGACGATGCCGTGCGCGCGGTGGAGGCGCGTGCGCACCTCGATGCGAGGCGGGGTGCCATTGGCGCGCGGGGCGCCGTCGCAAGCCGCGACGGCGTTGTCGAGCATGTTGATGAGCGCACGCTTGATGCCCTCGCGGTCGAGCGGCAGCCGCGGCAGGCTCGGGTCCGGGTCGAAGACGAACTCGATGTGGCGATGGCCCTCGCGGAAGAGCACCATTGCCTCCTCGACGAGCGCGTTCAGATCCTCGGGCGTGTGCTCGCCGGCGGGCAGGCGCGCGAAGGTCGCGAACTCGTTCACCAGCGTCTTCAGCTCCTCGACCTGCCTGACGATGGTCCGGGTGCACTCCTCGAAGAGCGTGCCGTCCTCCTTCAAGCGCTCGGCGTAGCGCTTGTGGAGCCGCTGCGCCGAGAGCTGAATCGGCGTGAGCGGGTTCTTGATCTCGTGCGCGATGCGGCGCGCGACCTCACGCCACGCCTCCATGCGCTGCACCTTCACGATCTCGGTGACATCCTCGCAGAAGAGGAGCGCGCCGAGCGCCTGGCCAGCGGAGTCGCGGAGCATGGTGGCGGTGAGGACGAGCGTGAGCATGCGACCCCCCGCGAGGACCTTCATCTGTCGCTCGACGCGCCCGCCGACCGCCGCGAGCGACACGCCCGCGCGCAGCTCGGCGAGCGTTTCGCGCGCCGGCGCCAGGTCGGAGCGCGCGAACACGGCCATGTAGTCGCGGCCGATCATGGTCGCGCGGTCGATCACGAACAGACGCGCCGCGGCTTCGTTGAGGGTCGTGACGCGGCCGTCCGGATCGACGGCGACGACGCCGGCCGTGAGCTCGGCGAGGATGGTCTCCATGCTGCGGCGGCGCTGCTCGAGCTCCAGGTTGCTGCGCTCGAGATCGGCGGTCATCCGGTTGAACGACGCGACCAGCGTGCCGAACTCGTCGTCGGGCGCCACCTGCGTCGCGTCCCCGAGCCCGATGCGGTACTGCCAGTTGCCCTGCGCGACTTCGCGCGTGCCCTCGGCGAGCTTCTGGATCGGCACCGTGATGCCTTTGGCGAGATAGAAGCCCATCCAGGTCGCGCAGAAGATCACGAGCAACGTCACCAGCACGAGCGTCACCACGTAGTTGCTGGTGATCGGCTGCTTCAGGATCTTGAGCTGCCGGTACTCCTGGAACGAGCGCGCGATGTCGGCGCTCTGCGTGGCGACGCTCTTCGGTACGAAGTGCTCGACGACGACCGCGCCCTCGACGCCGCCCGGTCCCGGGATCGGCACGGCGGCGCGGATCACGTCGCCCCGCCCGATCGACTGGATGCGGGTCTCGGCCCGACCTTCGAGCGCGGCCGTGAGAAGCGGCGCCGAAGGCGGCAACGCCGACTCGCCCGGCACCTCGTCGGCGCGCGCCATCGCGCGGACGTCGCGGTCGATCCCGAAGACCTGGACCGTCCCGACGTGATACTCGCGCTGCTTGTCGGCGACGAACTCCTGCAGCCGCTCGGCGCCGCCCGGCTTGAGGAGCCCGTCCTCCCGCACCCGGCCCGCGAGCTGCCGCGCGTGCACGAGCGCGTTCTCGGAAGCGTTCCGATAGTACGCCTGCGCCACCTCGAGCGAGCCCGAAAGCGAATTCTCGACCTGGACGTTGAACCAGTTCTCGATCGAGCTCGTCATGAAACCGAGCGCGACCAGGAAGATCAGGATCGCGGGGAAGATCGAGACCGCGACGAACGCCAGCACGAGCCGCGTGCGAAGATGCGAGCCGAGCATCCGGCGCCGGCGCTCGAACACGAGCTTCAGGAGATTCCGCGCCACCAGAAAGACCAGCAGCACGAGCAGGATGATGTTGAGGTTGATGAGGAGGAAGAAGATGACGTTGTTGCTCAACGAGCTGCCGTTCGAGAACTGCGGAAGCCGCGTCTCGAAGAACGCGAACAGCAGGACGGCCAGCGCGGCCGACAGGATGATGAGCCCCTCGCGCCGCCGCTGGCGCTCGGCCGGCGCCTCGACGGAAGTCGGCGGCTCGCCCGTGGCGTGCTGGCCGCTCGAGACCCGCGAGGCATGTCGGTCGGTGGTCGGGTGGCTCATGGCATCGGCGTCCGGACGGTCAGCGCCGGAAAAGGTACGAAAGCAGCGACAGCAGGAGGCTCAGGAGGAGACACGTCGCGAGCGGCACGTAGACCGTGAGCCCACCCGAACGGAGGGTGAAGTCGCCGGGGAGCTTCCCGAGCCAGGGAATCCGGGGCGAGAACGACACGACGAGCCCCGCGACGACGAGCACGAGCCCGAACAGGATGAGTGTGCGTCCCAAACCTCCCATGGCTTGGACCGGCAAGGGGCGGATTCTAGAGCCGCTCCGGGGCCTTGTCTACCCAGACACGCTGCGTCATTTTCGTTGCCTGTTCGCCTCCGGGGGCGGCTCAGAAGAGCCGCGCCTGCGCCGCCCTCTCCGGCTCCGTCCGACCAAAATGACCGAAAGCTCGCGCGGTTACGACCCGACCCTTGGGCGTCCTGGCGAGGAACCCCTCTTTGATGAGGTAGGGCTCGTAGACGTCCTCGATCGTGTCGCGTTCCTCGCCGACCGCCGCCGCGAGCGTATCGAGGCCAACGGGTCCGCCGCTGAACTTGTCGATGATCGCGAGCAGGATCGCGCGGTCCATCTTGTCGAAGCCCCGCCCATCCACCTCGAGGAGCGTGAGCGCGTCGGCCGCGACCTCCCCGGTGATCTCCCCACCCGCGCGCACCTCCGCGTAGTCGCGAACCCGCTTCAGGAGCCGATTCGCGATGCGCGGCGTGCCGCGCGACCGGCGAGCGATCTCGCCCGCGCCGCCGCCGTCGAGGGGCACCTTCAGGATCGCGGCCGAGCGCCGCAGGATCCGGCCGAGGTCGTCCTCGTCGTAGAACTCGAGCCGGAAGTGCGCCCCGAAGCGGTCGCGCAAGGGCGACGTCAGGAGGCCCGTCCGCGTCGTCGCCCCGACCAGCGTGAAGGGCTTGAGCTCGAGCTTCAGCGTCCGCGCCGACGGTCCCTGGCCGACGATGATGTCGAGCTGGAAGTCCTCCATCGCCGGGTACAGCACCTCCTCGACGACGCGGTTCAAGCGGTGGATCTCGTCGATGAAGAGGACGTCGCCGCGCTCGAGGTTCGTGAGGATCGCCGCCACATCGCCGGGGCGTTCGAGCACCGGTCCGGACGTGCAGCGGACCTGCACCCCCATCTCCTTCGCGATGATGTATGCGAGCGATGTCTTGCCAAGCCCGGGCGGGCCGGCGAGGAGGACGTGGTCGAGCACGTCGCCGCGCGCCCGCGCCGCCTCGATCGCGACGCCGAGGTTGTTCTTCACCGCCGCTTGCCCGACGTACTCCGCGAACCCCGTCGGACGGAGCGACACGTCGAGCCCGGCCTCTTCGTCCAACGTCACGGGATCGACGACGCGTTCGTTCATGTGGCCAACCTCCGCAGGGCTTCCCGGATGAGGTCGGCAAGCGCGCGGGTACCGGCCTCCTCGGCCCGGGCGACCGCACGCTCCGCCTCGTGCTGCTTGTACCCCAGGTTCACGAGCGCGGACACCGCCTCGGCGGCGTCGCCGCCGACCCGCGTCGCCGGCGCGCCGGCCGACGCCGCGCGGCTCCGCTGCAGGACCTTCACCTTCTCGCGGAGCTGGAGGACCATGAGGTCCGCCTTCTTCCTGCCGATGCCGGGCACCGCGACGAGCCGGCGCACGTTGCCCTCGGCGATGGCGTTCTCGAGGTCCGGCGTGTCCATGCCCGACAGCACCGCGAGCGCGGCCTTCGGCCCGATCGTCGCGACCTGCAAGAGCAGGAGGAAGAGCGCGCGCTCGGCCGCCTCGAGGAACCCGTAGAGCTGGAGCGCGTCCTCGCGCACGTGCGTATGGACGTAGACGTCGACCTCGGCGCCCGGATTCGGCAGCCGGTAGAACGCGTTCAACGACACGAACAGCTGGTAGCCGACGCCGCCGGCATCGACGACGATCTGCTCGGGCGCCTTCTCGAGCAGCCGGCCGCGGAGGCGGGCGATCACCGTACGCCCACCCTGGCGAGCGCCGTCGCGAGATGCGCCGAGTGCACATGGCAGAGCGCGATCGCGAGCGCGTCCGCCGCATCGGGTCCGAGCCGGTCGGCGACGCCGAGCTCGCGCGCGATCGCGCGCTGCACCTGGTCCTTCTCGGCGCGACCGCTTCCGGTGACGGCGAGCTTCACCGTCGCGGGCGGATACTGCGCAACGTCGATCCCGGCCGCCGCCGCTACCAGCATCGCGACCCCGCGCACCTCGCCGAGGCGAAAGGCGCTTTGCACGTTCCGCCCGACGAAGTTGCGCTCGAGGACGACGACGTCGGGCCGCCACGCCCGGCAGAGGTCGGTGAGCGCGCCATGGATCGCGGCGAGCTTCGCTGCCGGCGTCACGCGCGGCGACGGCGCGACGGAGCCGTGCGCGAGGTGCGCGACGCGCCCCGCACGCCGCTCGATCACGCCCCATCCGGTGACGGCCGTGCCGGGATCGACGCCGAGCACCCGCATCGACGTCTCCGCTCGACTCTCCCCTCCCCTCGCCATGCCCCCTCCACCTCGCCGATCGGCCCGCGCCGACCCGGCGGAGTTCGCGCTACGCGCTCAGGCGCTCGACCTCGTCCTGCGGGATGTCCGCGTTCGCCGACACCTTCTGCACGTCGTCGTGGTCTTCCAACGCCTCGAGCAGCTTGATCGTCTGCTCGGCATCCGAGCCGCGGACGGTGATCGTGTTCTGGGCGACCATCGTCACCTCCGCGGACGTGGTCGCGATGCCGGCCTGGTCCAGGGCGTTCTTCACGTCCTCGAGGGCCTCCGGCGGCGTCGTGACCTCGAACGCCTCGCCGACGTCCTCGATGTCGTCCGCCCCGGCCTCGAGCGCCACCTCGAAGAGCTTGTCCTCGGCGCTCGCGCTCTTGTCGACGGTAATGACGCCCTTCTTGGAAAACATCCAGCCGACGCAACCGTTCTCACCGAGATTGCCGCCGTTCTTGCCGAAGAGGTTGCGGATCTCCGCGACGGTACGGTTCCGGTTGTCGGTGAGGATCTGCAGCATGATGGCGACGCCCGCCGGGCCGTAGCCCTCGTACTGCACCTCTTCGTACGTCACGCCCTCGAGCTCGCCCGTGCCCTTCTTGATGGCGCGCTCGATGTTGTCGGTCGGCATGCTCTGCGCTCGCGCGGTCGTGACCGCCGTTCGCAGCCGCGGATTCGCGTTGACGTCGCCGCCACCCATGCGCGCCGCGACCGTGATCTCCTTGATCAGCTTGGTGAAGATCTTGCCGCGCTTGGCATCCTTGGCCGCCTTCTTGTGCTTGATCGTGCTCCATTTGGAGTGGCCGGACATGACGTTTCCCCTTCCCCGTCGGCACCGCGGCGGACGCGCGCGTCCTCCTGTCGGCGGTTCGAATCTGGTGTGAGATCTCGGCGTTGCGCCAGTCGGACGGGTAGTGCGTGGTTACCATAGGGCGCGCGAACAAGTAAACGCCGTGCCCCGCGCGGTGACGCGGCCGACCATCGCTTCGCCGGCTTCGCTCGGGACGGTCCTGTCGGTCCGCCACCAGCGATCTGTCAGGATGACCCGGGCACCCCGAGGCGCTGAAGATCGCGAAGAAGGTCGTCTTTTCTCAGGGGGGATATGACCACGGACTGCGCAGCTCCATACTCGATGCGGATACGATCGAGCGACAAGGCCGGGCTGGATACCGGATCGTTGGTTCGCTCGACCTTCGAGATCGTGTGAATGGGAATATCCCAGGTGAAGAAGCCGCTTCGAATCCTCAGTGCTGCGTCATTGATCCTGTAGGTCGTGAAAAAGAGGAGGGAGAGCGGAAGACATACGCCGAGCAGCAGGATTGGAACCGCGAGAAGCCCACGACCCGGGATAGGCGCATGGATCATCTGCCAGGCGGCGAATAGTGACGCGAGGGGAACGCCCCCAAGATGATGCCGATCCATGTGTCGACCTTGGATCTATAGAATGCGTTCATTGGAGCCCTCCGAGACATGGCGTTGGATCTGCATGGGCCGCCCGCGTTCGATACCGCCGCGACCAGCTCGGCCGACGTGGACCTCGCCATGCCAGCCCGGAGGATCGGCGTCGATGCCGAGCACGTCACAGACGCGCGTCCGGAGTCGTGCCGCGCCATCCGTCATCGGTCAGCCGTGGCCGATAAGACGGCCGCACCCTCGAAGAAAGCCGCCGTCCGGCGCGCTCCCGACGATCGCTGAACGCCCGGATTGCGGTCGATCGGCCCGACGCATAGACCGTCGGCATGGGACGTCTTGTCGCTCTCGGCGGGATCGCCGATTGGGCATGGCAGATCGTCGGCGAGATCGGCGGTCTCCCCGAGGCGCTCGCGAGCGCACGCGCGACGCTCGAGCGGTTGCCGGATCAGATCGAATCGCTCGTCGTCGCCCTCGAGCAGACGACCGCCGCGCTCGACCGTACCCTGCCGGAATTGACGCGCGCGATCGCCGCGATGGAAGAACGCCTCGAGCACGTCGATCACCTCGCCTCGGAGCTCGTCCTCGATCTCGGACGTGCGGTAGCGGGCGTCGAGCGCGTCTTGCCGGAGGTGACGGGCGCGATCGGGGGCATGGATAGCCGCGTGAGGAACCTCGACACGACCATCTCGGGCCTCGGCCAGATCGTGTTCGGGCTGATCGACGTGATCCCGGGAGCGCGCCGCGTGCTGAAGCGTCCGGGTCCGACCGGCGAATGAACGCGCGCGCGCCGAGCACGACGCGGCATGGCGCACGTCGGCGCGGACGCCACGCCGGTCTCGCCCTCCGTTCGGTTTCAGCCTGCGGCGTTCCAGTGCGCGCGGAGCTCCTCGTTGCAACGAGCGGCGCGCTCTTCCGGGAAGAAGAGGCGTGCCCCCGGAAGCTCGACGCGCCGCCGCGTGCCCGGGATCGTGCGCGCCAGCCACTCCGACCAGCGCACCGGGAAGTACACGTCATCCGTTCCCCACACGACGAGCGTCGGCACGTGCAGTGTCTTCAGCCGCGACTCGATCGCGACCGTCTGCGCGCAATCGAACGCGGCCAGAAACCGCTCGAGATCGCGCACGCGCTCACCTGAGGTCAGGAACGGCCGGAGATAGATCTCGATCGTCTCGTCGCTGACGGCCTCGGGGCGCTCGTACGCGGGTCCGAGGGCCTCGGCCGACCGGTAGAACGGCTTGTTCCCGAGCATGCTCTCGAGGGCGCTCCGCAGTCCGCCCGCAGCGGACATCGCGAGGAAGCCCTTGAAGGCTTCCGGCGGCCAGTTGTCGTGCACGTCGCAGTCCGTGAGCGTCAGGCTGCGGAGGCGCTGCCCGTGGTTGGCGGCCATGATGAGCGCCATGCCGCCTCCGCTGTCGTTGCCGACGACGTCGGCCTGGTCGATCCCGAGCGCATCGAGGAACTCGACGAGCATCGCCGCGTTGGCGGTCGACGACACGTCCCGCGACGGATCGATCGCGGTCGCTCCGTGCGCCAGCAGATCGACGGCGATGCAGCGTCGCAGGTCGGAAAGCCCCGCGAGTTGATGGCGCCAGAGCCATCCGTTCATCAGCACGCCGTGCACGAAGAGGGCGACCGGCCCCGTGCCGTGCTCGACGTAGCTGATGCGTCCCGACGGTGTGTCGACGGTGCGGCGTGTGCTCTCGAAAGTCGTCCGATCCATCTCGCGATTCCTCCTCGACGAAGTGTGGGCCGGCGGCCCCGCTCGTCAGTCTGTAGCGGAGAAGGCGAATCGACACTTTGCGTTTCTTGCGCTCGGATACGGCGAGCCGCCCGCGCGTCGAAAGGCCCGCGGCGCGCGCCCGAACGCGCGCCCGAACGAGCGAATGAAGTGCGCGAGATCGCCGAACCCGACGTCGTACGCGATCGCGGTGATCGGTGCGTCGGTGTCGAGCAGCATCGCCGCCGCGTGCACGAGGCGGCGGCGGACCAGGTACTGGTGCGGCGTGACGCCGACCGTCGTGCGGAAGGTCCGCAGGAAGTGGAACGGGCTCGTGCCGGCGATGCGCGCCACGGCGGCGAGCGTCAAGGCATCGGCGGAATGCTCGTCGAGATAGAGCATGGCGGCGACGACGCGTCCCGTGTCGCGCGCGGTCGGGCGAATCGCGCGCGGCGCTCGGCGGGCGTCCGTTTGCTCCCGGAGCACCCAGACCGCGAGTCCCAGGGCGAGCTCGTCCGCCGACCACGCAACGCCCCCGCGAAGCGCGGCCGCCATCGCATGTGCGAAGACGCCCCCGTAGGGCAGCGGGGGCAGGGCCGGGATGCCGAACGGCGCGGAGAGCTTGCGAACGCCGAAGACCTCGCCGACCTCCGCGATCACCTCGGCGTCGTACGAAACCGCGAGGCAGTAATCGCCCCCGACGTGCTCGTGCGAGCAGACGTACGACGCGCCCGCATTCCCGAGCATGATCGATCCGGGTCCGAGGGTCGTCGCGGTCGAGCCGAGACGATAGGTGAAGCTGCCGCTCCGGACGACATTGATGCAGGTGCGCTCGTGACGTTCTTCGTACGGGCGATCGCCGCGGCGGGCGCCGCAATGACGATCGGCCACCTGAATCGGCGAGGTCATCCGCTTTCGATCGCACGGCCGGGGCGCCGCGCGCTCGCCGTTTTCGGACGCGATGGCCGGTGCGACGATTCGAACCGCCGCACCGACGCCGCCGGCGCCGGCGGGCGCGCCGCAAACCGGGACCGCGCACGATCGTTTGCGGTCCGCCAAGCAGGGTTGGCGGGCGACCGCGGCCGCGCGCGCCTCGCCCGCGCCGCAACACGACTTTTCGCGACCCGCCGCCCCTCGCGCGCACGGCTCACGGCTTGCTCTTTCGTCGAACGACGCCGCGGGACGTCCGCGGGGCCCAAACCAGACGACGGAGGGTGCGACCATGCGATCGATCATCAGCGTTACCGCGGCGGCAGCCGTGCTCGGGCTCACAGTCCCCGCCATCGCCCTCGAAGGAGCCGCGGCGCTCCGCTGCGACGCCGCCATCGCCAAGGGGGAATCGCGGTTGTTCGGCTGCCTCGCCGGGTGCCGAGACAAGGCGGAGAAGCGAGGGCCGGCATTCTCCGCGGCCGACGAAGCGCGCTGTACCGACCGCTGCGAGCGGCCTCTCGCCCGCATCGCCGACGGACCGCGCTGCGCCGGGGCGGCGATGGAGCGCGTGTCGATCGAAAGCGTCGCCGGCCTGGACGCAACGACGCTCCGCTGCCGATCGACGGCGAGCGGCCTCGCGAGCCGGCTCTCGAGCTGCCTTGCCGACTGCTCGGAGCTCGCCGAGCACGCGGCGCTTCGCGGCATCGCGTACGACGGCGCGCTGTGCGTCGCGGCCTGCGAGGCCAACGACGCGACGGCCCTCGCGCTCGCCGAAGCCCGGACGGGCTGCCAACTCGGCGCGGTCGAGTGAGGGGCATGGCCATGACCGCTCGATCGGACGCCGTCGCCACCTTCGGCCACGACATCCTCGGAGGAGCGCCCGTGAGGATCCGCGTGCTGCTGGTCCACCGCAACGACCGCGTGCGCCGCGAGCTGCGCCGCATCCTGGAGGACGAGCCTGCGATCCACGTCATCGGCGAGGCGCGGGACGTGGACGCGGCACGCGCCCCAGCGTCCGATCCACCACACGTAGTCGTCACCGACGCCGCCGCCCCCGCCGCACGGGGCTCCGCCATCGGACGAGCCGCCACGGCGCCGGGCGACCCCGGCGTCGTCCTGGTGGCCCGCCGCGTCCACCCGGAATCGTTGCGCGACGCCCTGCGATCGGGAGCGCTGGGCTACGTCATCGAGGACTCGATCGCCTCCGACCTCGTCTCCGGCGTCCGAGCGGCCGCCGCGAGGCGCCGCTATCTGAGCGCTCGCGCCGAGCAGCTGCTGGTGGACGGCTGCCTCGCCCAGGCCGCCCGCCCGTCCGCCGCCGACCCCGTCGCGCGGCTCACCGGCCGCGAGCGCGAGATCCTCCAGCTCATCGGCGAAGGCCGCCGGCCGCAGGAGATCGCACGGCTCCTCGGGATCGCGCGCACGACGGTCGGCACGCATCGCCGGTCGCTGATGACCAAGCTCGGCTTGCACAACGTCGCGCAGATCGTGCGCTTCGCGATGCGCTCGCGGATGGTGTCCTGACGGACCGGAGCCCGGCGAGGCCCTCGCGCGCCGGCGCGGGTCTCAGTCGCTCCCCGTCAGGCCAGCGGTGTCCGGGAGGCTTCGTCGAGCGCATGGTGCTTGCCCGTCAGCCAGTACGCGACGCCGGCCACGAGAAATCCCACCGACGTCGCCGTCGTCTCGTTCCAGAACATGCAGACGGGGCCGCAGGTCGGGACCGCGAGCGACATGATCCCGCACGGCAGCATGACGAAGAAGCCGCAGAGCGGCCCGCGGAGATACCAGCGAGGCGGCCACCACGTGATGCCCACCAGCGTGCCGACGAGCAGCCGCGCCGTGTACCAGCTCCACACCGCGACCGCCCCCTTCAGATAGTAGAGGTTGAACTTCTCCGGGATCGGCCCGTGCAAGAACATCGGAACCCACCCGAGCGCGAAGCCGACGAGGGCGCAGAGGAGCGGATACGGCAACCGACGCACCACCCGCGTGTAGCCCGGAGCGCGCGACACCCGCAAGATCCCGGACGCCGCGCGCCCGTCTCCTTCGTGTCGAGCGCCGGCTCCTCGTCGCCATCGTGCAGTCGCGAACGGCCGGCCTACTCGGGAATCAAGTGCTCGTACCGGCGATCGGTGAGAAGCCGCATGAACGCAACCAGGGCGTCGACCTCGTCGTCGGTCAATCCCGGACCATGCTCGAGATCTTCCAAGGCGACCGTCTCGGCGACCTCCGGATCGCCCCACGGCTCGCCGGTCTCCGGATTCGTAACGCGCTCGGGGTTGTTGAACTTGTCGTAGAACAGGACGACCGTTCGCAGATCGGCGAACACCCCGTTGTGCATGTAGGGGCCGGTCACGGCGACGTTGCGGAGGGTCGGCACCTTGAATTTGCCGTTCTGGGCGGGGTCGGTGATCGCCGGATTTCCGAAGAGGCCCTTGTCGACGAAGCCGTCGGGGGTTCCGTTGACCGCTCGGACCGACGCATTCACGGGCACGCCGATGTTCTCGTACTCGTAGTTGCTGAAGGTCTCCTTCGGCCGGAAGGGCAACGTCTGCAACTGGTGGCAGATGTTGCAGTTGGTGAACTGCTCGGAGAAGAACAGGACCTTGCCGAGGGATTCCTGGCTCGTCAGCTCGTACTCGCCCCGCAGGTGGCGGTCGTACTTCGAGTCGAACGGGGCGAACAGATCGTCGCGCTCCTCCTCGAACGCCGCGATGCTCTCGGCCATGGCGGCGTAGGCGGCATCGGCGTCGTCGAAGATGCGATCGCCGTAGAGGGACTCGAAGGCCTCCACGTATTCGCTGCTCTCCTGGATGCGCGCCACCACGGAGGCCTTGTCGGGCATGCCCATCTCGATGGGGTTCAACGGCGGGCCGGCCGCCTGGTCCGCCAGCGTCGCGGCCC
The DNA here is from genome assembly GCA_020848745.1 of Deltaproteobacteria bacterium. Classification (NCBI taxonomy): domain Bacteria; kingdom Pseudomonadati; phylum Myxococcota; class Myxococcia; species Deltaproteobacteria bacterium. The sequence continues at coordinate 27,072 of JADLHM010000013.1, forward strand.
GGCCGTCGAGGAACTGGCCGCCCCGCGGGAGGCCGTCGGCCGCGATCGCGAAGGCCGGGCTGTGCCGAGCATAGGCCGCCGTCGGCGTGTTGCGATCGCCGAGCGAGACGCCGTCGTCTCCGAGGGAAACCGCGCCCCCCACGCCGTTGTCCCTGGGGTCGACGAAGGCGTGCTCCGGATCGTGACACGTCGCGCAGGATTGCGTTCGGTTCCTGGAAAGGTTGGTGTCCGCGAACAGCCGCTCGCCGAGCAGGGCGCGCGTACTCAATGCCGGCGAGTCGTCCCCGGAGCTTCCACCGGAGCCTCCGCCCGAACACCCAGCCAAGCCAACGACGACGAACCCGAACGCCACGATACGGTGTAATCGCATGCGGCGACTATGTTGAGAATGATTATCAGTTGCAAGTCTCGTTGCGCGCTCCGGGTCATGAATCCGCGTGACATCCGTCATCGAGCGACGCCCGTTGCGAGAGGCCGGGCGCTCGACGCGATCCATTCCTTGGACGAGGTGCTCGGTCGCGCCGCGAGATACTGCAGCGGGACGCGGGAGGATTGGCAGGGCTGGGCCAAGCGGCCGTAGGAACACTCGCCGCCGGGCACCCAGCGGGACCACTCGGTGCTCCAGCGACAGCGCTACGGCCCCATCCGTGGGCGCGACCCCTACCACGGTCGCGCGCGGAGGACGCGGCTCCGCTCCGCGTAACGCGCGTCGGGTGCGCCGAAGGAAAGCCGAAGTCGTAACCGTCGCTCAGGGCCGCGCGGCGCCGTACGCGGCCGAAAGCGGAGGAGCGCCGACGACCAGTGTACGGCCCCGGCCTCGCCGCTTCGAAGCGACGCTCAGCCGAGCAGTTTGCTCGCCTTGATGGCGGCGATCTTCGCCGCGTCGTAGCCGAGCACGTCGCGCAGCACTTCGTCGCCGTGCTCGCCGACGGTCGGCGCCCTGGCCGGCTCCAGGGTCGGTTCACCGACGAACCGCACCGGGAAGCCGAGCATGTCGGCGCCGTGCCGCTCGTGCGGCCAGATCTCGAAACGGCTCTGGAACTGCGGATCGTCGACGATGTTCTTCGGTGTGTTCACCGGCGCGATCGGCGTGTTGACCCGGATACTGAAGTCCAACCACTCCCGACTGCGCTTGGTCTTGAAGATGTCGCGCAGCACGGTCTGCAGCTCGCGGTTGCCGCGCGCGTGGTCGGCGAACTTCGAGCCAGGCCACTTCTCGAACAGGTCCATGCGGCCGACGCCCTCGCAGAAGTTCCGCCAGAGGGATTGCTCCGACGCCATGAACAGCACGTGGCCGTCCTGCGATTCGTACAACTGATACCGCACGCCTTCCCGCATGCCGGCCGTCGCGACCGGGCGGCGCTCGTAACCGTCGGCCTTGTTGCCGGTGACGATCGCTGCGGGGCGCGCATAGGCGAGGTAGCTCTCGCTGCGGTACCAGTCGAAGGCGGCGGCAGCGTCGCTCTGAGCGAGATCCATGAAGCACCCCTCACCGGTGGCACGCGCCCGGATGACGCCGGCCAGCACGCCCAACCCGCCGAACAAGGGGGCGGCATTGATACCGATGCTGACGTGCTCGGGGATGTAGCAGAACCCCTCGTCGTCATAGGCCGGCGAGACGACTCCCGCCCAGGTGTCGTAGGCGATGCCGTGCGAAGGCATGTCGCGGTAGGGGCCGGTCATGCCGTAACCCGACACCGTGCAGAAGACGATCTTCGGGTTGACCTTCTTCAGGTCGTCGAACCCGAGACCGTACTTGTCCAACGTACCGGGCTTCGACGCCTCGATGACGACGTCGGCATCTCTCACCAGATCGCGGTAGATCTCGCGCGCCTCCTCCCGCTTGAGATCGAGCGTGATGCTCTTCTTGCCGCGGTTGAGGTGGTAGTGCATCAGCGAAACTCCCTCGATGATCGGCCACGTCATTTCGCGAATGTAGTCCCCGGACGGGGACTCGACCTTGATGACCTCCGCACCAAGGTCGACGAGAGCGGTGGTGATGGCGGCGGGTCCGAGAATGGAGCTTTCGATGATGCGCAAGCCGGCGAGCGGAGCCTGTGTGTTCATGGGGGCAAGGTCTGTAGCAAAGGGCAGCGCAGCAATACAAAGCCGTGCCGCTCCACGAGCGGACGCTGGCACCGTCCGGGCATCCGGCATCGCCCAGCACGCGCCCGAATGAATGGCAGCTCGGCGTCCCGCCGGGCGACATGAGCCTTGCCGCCGCCTCGCCGCTCGCGCGGCGAGCAACGTGGACCTGGCGCGAGATGCGGGCTAGAGTCGCGGCGGAATGGTGGGGCGGGGCGGGGAGAGCATGCAGTGCCGCGCGGGCGGCCGGCACGTGGCCGTGGCGCTCGCGCTCGCGGTCCTCGCGGGGTGCAGCACGCGCGCGGTCGCACCGACGCCGGGCCATCCGCAGAGTGGCATTGCGTCCTGGTACGGGCCGGGGTTCCACGGGCAGCCGACGAGCAGCGGCGCGATCTACGACCAGCACGCGCTCACGGCCGCCCACCAGAAGCTGCCGCTCGGCACGCGCGCGCGCGTCACCAACCTCGAAAACGGCAAGTCGGTCGAGGTGCTCATCAACGACCGGGGCCCGTTCGCGAAGGGCCGCATCATCGACCTCTCGTACGGCGCCGCCCGCGAGATAGGCATGATCGGTCCGGGCACGGCGCGCGTCCGCGTCGACGTGGTGGCGCGGCCCGCGAATGGCGCGTCGCACGTCGCGTACTGCGTGCAGGTCGGCGCCTTCGGCGACGAGGACAAGGCGCGCGCGCTGCGCGCGCGCCTCGCGCCGAGCTACGACGACGTCTACATCAGTCCCGTGCAGGCGCAGCCCGAACGCATGCCTGCACCCCAGAGGGTGTACCGCGTGCGCGTCGGCCCGTACGCGGAGCGCACCCGCGCCGAATACCGCGCCGCCGCGCTCGCCGACCTCGGCCTGCCGGCCGTCGTGACCGAAGAGCCGCAGCAATGATCCGGCGCGCGAGAATCCGAAACGGCGGCTCGTCGCCATCCGCGTGAGCAGGAGCAAGAGCGCAGCAACGGCCGCGGAGACGCGCCTCGAGGCACCCCGCGAAGATTCTCTCGGGCTAGCGCGGCCGCGGCCGGACCGATCGTGGCGCCGGTGGCGCGGGCGCCGACCGGCGCCGTCGCTTCGCTCGCGGCGCGCTCGTTTCGGCGGCGAGCCAGCGGAGATACGGCGCCGACCCGGAAGCGATCGGCAGCACGATCGCCTCGGGCACGTCGTACCCGTGGAGCGCGCGCAAGCGCGCCGTCAGCCTGGCCGCGCGGGCGCGTCGCGTCTTGATGACCATCAGCACCTCGGCGGCGCGCGCGACCTTCCCCTGCCAGCGATAGATCGACGTGATCGGGTCGACGAGGTTCACGCAGGCCGCCAAGCGCTCCTCGACGAGCGCCGCCGCGATCCGCTCCGCCTCGTCCCGCGAGCCGGCGGTCGACAGGATCACGACCGCCGCGGTCACGACGCGGCCTCGCCGGGACGTCCGCCGCTCGCGAGCCACGCGTCGACGAGCCGAGGATAGTCGATCACCACGGGCCGCTTCGCCGGCAACGGCTTCGGCGTCGGCCGGCGCCGCCGCAACCGCCGCCAGAGCCGTTGCGTCCACGAGCCCTGCGCCGCCGTCGAGGGCAGCACCCCCGACTCTTCGAGATCGCGGCGCAGCGCCGGCTCGTCGTCGCGGAGGTGTCCGCGCCGGACGAGGTCATCGAGCGAGTTCCGGAGCTGCGCGCGCGTATAGGCCGCGCGGTCGATCAGCGAGTGGCCAACGGCCACCACGGCGGCGAGCGGCACCATTCCCTCCTCGTGCAGCACGAGCGCGGTCTGGAAGTAGTTGAACGTCGGGACCAGGCGAGCGCCGAAGGTGCGGAAGCGCCCCGGCGGCGTGCGCCGCTCGAGGTTGATGAAAATGCGTCGCACGGCGTCCGCGGTCGGAATCTTGCGGGCCAGGCCGCGGATCTCGACGAGACGCGCCGGGTCGATCCGCAGCCTGACCAGGATGTCGCCGAGGGCCTGGTGGTCGAGCCGTCCCGCCACCACGTCGGCGTAGAGCGAGTAGCAGAGCGAATCGGACTCCCAGTCGTCGCCGAAGAGGTATTCCACGGCGCCGGCGGGCGCGGCGAGCCGCGCTTGCAGGAGCTCGGCGAGCTTGAAGCCGATCTGCTCGCGGAGGAAGCGGAACCGTCCGCGCACCAGGTGCTGCAGCTGGTCCTTGAAGACGATGCCGTCGATCTCGACGCCGTCGAGCGCGAGCTTCTCGCGGATGGCGCGGCCAATCTGCGGCGGGCTCGCGGAGACGAAATACACGAGAACCCTGCGGCCCTCGGCGCGAGCTCCCGCGCGCAGCGCGCGCATCAGCGCCACCACGCCCGGCTCGTCGACCTTGTCCTCGGCGCGCTCGAACGGCACGCGCATCATCTTGGTGAGGCTGTCGAAGTCGGACTTGAGGTAGGTCTTGTCGAGATCCCAGCGGTAGACGACGGGCGGCAGCGCCGCGGAGGCGCGCCGGCGTGGACGCCGCGTCCGCAACGCGTCGGCCCAGCCGAGGCGCTTCTCCCGCGCGCTCACGCCCGCACCGCCTGGATGCCCGCCGCGATCTCGGCGACGACGCCGTCGCGCACCGTCTTCGCCGCGAGCTTCACCGCGTTGGCGATCGCCGGCGCGCGCGAGCGCTCGTGCGCCTTCACCAGGAGCTGCTCGAAGCCGAGGAGCGGCGCGCCCGCGTAGGTCGCGTGATCGGTGAGATGCGCCACCTCGCGGAGTCCGCGCGACAGGAGACGCATGCCGAGCCGCCACACGAAACGCTGCTTCACGGCGTGGCTCGCCACGTCGTTCACGACGTCGGTGATGCCCTCGATGAACTTCAGCACGACGCTGCCGAGCAGCCCCTCGCACACGATCACGTCGGCGCGGCCCTTCGCGACGTCGCTGCCCTCCACGTTGCCGACGAAGTCGATCGCCGGCAGCGCCGCCAGGCGCTCGTGCGCCTCGGCGAGCACGTCGCCGCCGCGGAACGGCTCCGCTCCCATGTTGAGGAGACCGACCCGCGGCCGCGCGACCTTCGACACGCAGTGCGCCCACGCGCTGCCCATCACGGCGAACTGCACGAGGTCGGCAGCATCGCAGCGCACGGTCGCGCCGACGTCGAGCAGCATCGCCAGCGGGTCCTGCCCCGGATGATCGGTGTGCCGTGAGTAGACGCTCGCGAGCGCGGGTTTCCGTACGCCCTTGATGGTGCGGAACTCGCGGGCGCACGCGAGGAGGCACGCCCCCGTGTTGCCGGCGCTCACGAGCGCGTCCGCCTGTCCTTCGGCGACGAGCGACGCGCCGACCCGGATCGACGCGTCGCGCTTCGCCCGCAAGGCCTCGCGCGGCGGCTCCTGCATGCCGACCGCGTCGGCGGCGTGATGGATGCGGATGTGCGCCGGGTCGTACGACAGAGTGTCCAACACCGCCTGGATGCGCGGCTCGTCGCCGACGAGCACGCACTCGATCGCAGTCGCGAGCGACGCGGCGGCGACGCCCTTCACGATCTCCTCGGGAGCCAAGTCTCCTCCCATCGCATCCACCGCTATGACTGGCATCGGAGGGCGAGATCATAGCGGGACGCGCGCGGCGCCCCAAGCCGTGACGCGCGACCGCGCCGCGGCGCCGCTCCTACGCGCGCCCCCCGAGGAAACCCGTCACGACGTCGAGGAACACCTCGAGTTGGTCGTGGTGGACCCAGTGGCCGGCTTTCTCGACGTTCACGACGCGTGCGTTGGCGAAGAAATCGGCGCGGCCGTCCGCGAGCGGATCGCCGACCCAGCTCTCCATGCCGCGGACAAGGAGGGTCGGGCAGGTGATGCGGCGCCAGAGCGCGCGCGCGTCGCCGACGTTGAAGGAGTACGGCGAAAACGCGCGCACGTAGTTGTCGAACTTCCAGCTGTACGTACCGTCCTCGTTCTGATTGACGCCGTGGACCGTCAGGTGGCGGGCCTGCTCCGGCGTGAGCCGCGTGTTCTCGCTCTGCATGCGCGCGAGCGCCTCGTCGATCGATGCGTACTTCCGCGGCACCCGTCCCGCGAGCGCGCGCATCGAGTCGATCCACGCGGTCATGCGCTCGTGAACCTGCATCTTCGCCCGCTCGGCGATGACGGTCGGCGGCGGCCCGAGCCCCTCGACGGCGATCAGCTTGGCGACGTTCTCGGGACGGAGGCCGGTGTACGAGAGGCTGAGCGCCCCGCCGAGCGAATGCCCGACGATCGTGACGGGTGCGAGCTTCTTCTGGTGCACGAGCTGGGCGAGATCGTAGACGTAGTCGGCCATCGCGTAGTTCGCTCCCGTGACCCACTGGGAGTCGCCGTGCCCCCGGAGATCCGGCGCAAGGACGTGCCAGTCCCGCCGCAGCCGCTCCGCGACCCAATCCCAGTTCCGGCAGTGGTCGCGCCCGCCGTGCACGAGCACGAGCGGCGGGGCGTCCTCGTTCCCCCAGTCGACGTAGTGCAAACGGAGGCGTTGCGACACGAAGAACTGCGAGGTCGGCCCGGTCACGGCCCGCATGATGGCGCGTCCGTCCGAGCCTCGCCATGCCCGCGCGCCCGCCCCGCGAGTTGACAGCCGCCCCCTCGTCGCGTATCGACCTCGGTTCCCATGGACTACGCGGTCATCCGTTCCGGCGGCAAGCAGTATCGGGTCAGCCCCGGCGACACCCTCCGGCTCGAGAAGCTCGCGGGAGAACCCGGCTCCAGCTTCGCGTTCGAGGAGGTGCTGCTCGCCTCCGGTGACGGCGGGATCCAGGTGGGCAAGCCGCTGGTCCCGGGCCTCCGGGTCCTCGGCGAGATCGTGCGCCACGAGAAGGCCAAGAAGATCCTGGTCTTCAAGAAGAAGCGCCGGAAGAACTACCGCCGGAAGCAGGGTCATCGGCAGAACCTCACGATCGTGCGAGTGACCGGCATCGAGCGCGGAGCAGGAGCGTAAGGCCATGGCGCACAAGAAGGGGCAGGGCAGCAGCCGGAACGGGCGAGACAGCGCCGGGCAGCGACGGGGCGTCAAGGTCTTCGGCGGCGAGGTCGCGAAGGCCGGCCACATCCTCGTGCGCCAGGTCGGGACCAAGATCCACCCCGGGAAGAACGTCGGATTGGGCCGCGACTACACCCTCTTTGCCACCACCGACGGCATCGTGAAGTACGAGCGGCTCGGCAAGGATCGCCGGCGCGTCTCGGTATATCCCCCCGCCTGACGCGCGCGCGAAGCGCCCCCCGTCCGTTCGGAAAGTCGCCGCCGCCCTCGGAGAGGGTGCGACGCAGCGTCGATCGAGGGCGCGCGGCGTCGCCAGGCATGGGCGATCACGCGCGGACGGCACTAATCGACGCGCCGGACCGCGCGCGCCAGGATGTCGTTGATGAGCGACTGGTACGGCTCGCCCCGCTTCGTCGCCATCTTCTTCAACTTCGTGAGCACGTCCGGATCGAGTCGCAATGAAACCGCCCGGCGCGGTGCGCGCCCGAGCGGCGGTCGTCCGCCGCGGCGCATGCTGCGTAGTTGCGCGTCCGAGAGCTCGGGAATGTCGCTGAAGTCGATCTTAGGCCTGCGCATACCTCACGCGCTCCTTCCGGCCGGCCAGCCTCGCGCTGATGATCCGAACGCCCACGCCCCGCATCGTGTAGGCCACGACCAGGATCCGACCCCGCGCGCTCCGTCCGAGGCGCAGGCGTCGAGATTCGAGGAAGGAATGGGACACATCGGGACCATCGAGTGCTCGTTCATCGTCGAACGTCGTCGCGGCCTCGGCAAACGAGACGCCATGCTTGTCCGCGTTCCGGAGCGCCCTGCGCGTATCCCACTGAAACACAGGTTACGTATATACTCAACCTGCCGAATCGGTCGGGAGAGCTACTCGTAGCGCCTTCTTCCGCCGTTTTCCGTCGCTTGTCGTGATTCCGGAGGTTCGGGTACAGTCTGAAACTTCCTCATGAAATTCGTCGACGAAGTGACGGTCTCCGTGAAGGCCGGCGACGGAGGGCGCGGGTGCATGGCGTTCCTGCGCGAGAAGTATCGACCCTACGGAGGGCCGATCGGGGGAGACGGAGGCCGCGGAGGAGACGTGGTGTTCGTCGCCGACGAGGGGTTGAACACCTTGCTGGATTTCCGCTTCCAGCGGCGCCTCGAGGCGGGGCGCGGAGAGCACGGCCGCGGGAAAGGGCAGCACGGCGCCACGGGGGAGACCAGACGGGTGCGGGTGCCGGTCGGAACGCGGATCCTCGACGCGGCGACCGGCGAGCTGCTCTTCGACCTCGATACGCCGGGCCGCGAAGTGGTCGTGGCGGCCGGCGGGCTCGGCGGGCGCGGCAACATGCGCTTCGTGAGCGCGACCAATCGCGCGCCCCGGCGCACCGAGCCCGGCCTTCCCGGCGAGGCGCTCGAGGTACGGCTCGAGCTCCGGCTCCTCGCCGACGTCGGTCTCGTCGGCTTCCCGAACGCCGGGAAGTCGACGTTCATCGCGGCGGTGTCGGCGGCGCGCCCGCGCATCGCCGACTATCCCTTCACGACGCTCGTGCCGAACCTCGGCGTGGCGCAGGTCGGTGAGAGCGCGGTCGTCCTCGCGGACGTGCCGGGGCTCATCGAGGGCGCCCACCTCGGCCAGGGGCTCGGCATCCGCTTCCTCCGTCACCTCGCGCGCACCGCGGTCCTGGTGCATCTCGTCGATCTCTCCGACGAGCGCGACCCGCTCGCGGCCTACGACACGATCAACCGCGAGCTCGCCGCCTACGACGAGGCCCTGAGCGCGAAACCTCAGCTCGTCGTCGCGACGAAGCTCGACGTGACCGAGGCGCGCGTGCGCCTCGCCGCCGCGACGGCGGCATTCGCCGCGCGCGGCGTCACGCTGCACGCGGTCTCGGCGGCAACCGGCGAGGGCATGTCGGCCTTGATGCGCATCGTCGCGGGCCTCGTCGAGAAGATCCGCGCCGAGGCGAAGGCCGCCACGCACGTCGATCCGACCTCTGCCGACGCGCCCGTCGAGCTGCCGGCGCCGTGAGGATCGGCCAACACCGCGGCGCCGCCGCCCGCCGCGTCATCGTGAAGATCGGCAGCGCCGTGCTCGCGGGCAGCGACGGCGGCCTCGACCGCGCGCGTATCGACGCGCTCGTGGACGAGATCGCGGCGCAGCACGCGGCCGGACGCGAGATGGTGGTGGTGACCTCCGGGGCCGTCGCCGCCGGTCTCATCCGCCTCGGCCTCGCGCAGCGGCCGAAGCTCATCCCGCAGAAGCAGGCGGCGGCCGCGGTCGGTCAGATCGGCGTGATGGGCGCCTACGAGGCGTCCTTCGCGCGCCACGGCCTCAAGGTCGCCCAGGTGCTGCTGACGAGCGACGACATGTCGAGCCGGCGCCGGCACCTGAACGCCGAGCACGCCTTCAAGGCGCTCCTCGAATGGCGCGTGATCCCGATCGTGAACGAGAACGACACCGTGGTCGTCGACGAGATCAAGCTCGGCGACAACGACAACCTGTCGGCGCTGACGGCGCTCCTCCTCGAAGCCGACCTGCTCGTCATCCTGAGCGACGTCGGCGGCCTCTACGACGCCGATCCCCGCGTCAATCCGCAGGCCAGGCTCGTCGCCATCGTCGACGCGGTCACGCCGGCTGTCGAGGCGATGGCGGGCGGCGGCGGACCGCTCGGCACGGGCGGCATGGCGACCAAGCTCGCCGCGGCGCGGAAGGCAACCGCCTCCGGCATCGCGACGATCATCGCCGACGGCCGGCGCCCAGGCGTGCTCGGTGCGGTGCTCGCCGGCGCCCCGGACGTCGGCACGTTCTTCCGCCCCGTCGGCGACCGCCTCGCGAGCCGCAAGCGCTGGATCGCCTACACGCTGAAGCCGGGCGGCAGCATCGTCGTCGACGATGGCGCGCGGCGCGCGATCGTCGAGCAGGGCCGAAGCCTCCTCGCCTCGGGCCTGCGGGCGGTCGACGGAGACTTCGGCGTCGGCGCGTGCGTGCTGTGCAAGGACCTCGCGGGTCGCGAGTTCGCCCGCGGGCTCGTGAGCTACAGCGCCGCCGAGCTCGAGAAGATCAAAGGACGCCACTCGCGCGAGATCGAAGGCATCCTCGGCTACAAGATGGGCGACGAGGTGATCCACCGGGACGACCTCGTACGCCTCACCAAAGGAGATCCCTCGTGAGCCTCGAACAAGACGTCGTCGCCCTCTGTCGGGCCGCGCGCGCCGCGGCGCCCGCGATCGCGCGCGCTACGACCGCGGAGAAGGACGCCGCGCTCCACGCCGGCGCCGCGGCGCTGCGGGCGCGCACCGGCGAGCTCATCGCCGCCAACGCGATCGACGTCGAGGCGGCGCGCGCCGCCGGCGTCGCCGCCGCCTTCCTCGACCGCCTGACGCTCACACCGGCGCGGGTCGACGCGATGGCGGTCGGGCTCGAGCAGATCGCCGCCCTGCCCGACCCGGTCGGCGAGGAGATCGCGCGCTGGAGCCGGCCGAACGGGCTCGACATCCAGCAGGTCCGTGTGCCCCTCGGCGTGATCGGCATCATCTACGAGTCGCGGCCGAACGTGACCGCCGACGCCGCCGGCCTCTGCGTGAAGTCCGGCAACGCGGTCGTGCTGCGCGGCGGCAGCGAGGCGTTCCGCACGAACTGCCTCATCGCCGACGTGCTGCGCGACGCCGCCACCACCATCCCGCGCGACGCGATCGCGCTCGTGCGCAGCACCGACCGCGCCGCCGTTCAGATCCTCCTCAAGCAGGACGATCTCATCGACGTCATCATCCCGCGCGGCGGCGAGGAGCTGATCCGCGCCATCACCGAGGGCTCGCGCATCCCGGTGATCCAGCATCTGAAGGGCGTCTGCCAGCTCTACGTCGACGCCAAGGCCGATCTGGCGCTCGCCGAGAAGCTCGTCATGAATGCCAAGACGCAGCGACCCGGCGTCTGCAACGCGATCGAGAACCTGCTGGTGCACCGCGACGTCGCCGCGCGGTTCCTGCCTGCGATCGCGCAGCGACTCGTCGCCGCGGGCGTCGAGCTGCGCGGTTGCGCGGAAACGGTCCGGCTCGTACCCGGCACGAAGGCCGCGACCGACGCCGACTGGAGCACCGAATACCTCGACCTCGTGCTGTCGGTGAAGGTCGTCGATGGGATCGACGAGGCGATGGCATTCATCCGCCGCCACGGATCGGGGCTCGCGGAGGCGGTCGTCACGACCGACCGGACCGCCGCCGATCGCTTCACCGCCGAGGTCGACTCCGCAGCCGTGTTCGTGAACGCGTCGACCCGCTTCACCGACGGCTTCGAGTTCGGGTTCGGCGCGGAGATCGGCATCAGCACGAACCGCCTGCACGCGCGCGGACCGATGGGGCTCCGCGAGCTCACCACGTACAAGTACGTCGTGCGCGGCAACGGTCAGATCCGCACCTGACGGAACGCGATGCGGCGCATCGGCCTCTTCGGCGGCACCTTCGATCCCGTGCACCTGGCGCACCTCCGGACCGCCGAGGAGGCGCGCGAAGCGCTCGCGCTCGACCGCGTCGACCTGGTGCTCGCCGCGACGCCGCCGCACAAGCCGCCCGGCGCGCAGGCCCCGGCGGCCGACCGGCGGCGGATGCTGGAGCTCGCGGTCGCGGGCGATCCGCATCTCGGGCTCGACTTCTCGGAGCTCGACCGCGAGGGACCGTCGTACTCGATCGACACGGTCCGCCACGTCCAGGCGCGCGAGCCCGACGCGGCGCTCACTTTCATCTTGGGCGCCGACGCGTTCGCGGAGATCGGCACCTGGAAGGACGTTGCGACCATCCTCACCCTCTGTGACTTCTGCGTCATATCGCGTCCGGGAACGCGCGACGGTGAACTTCCGATTGCCGTCGAAAATGCGTTCTGTTATGACTCGAAGCGTGGAGTGTACGTGCATCGCTCCGGTCGAGCGCTTCGTTTCCTCCCGGTGACGGCACTGATGATCTCCGCTTCCGACATTCGTCGACGCCGTGCCGAAGAGCGATCCATTCGGTATCTCGTCCCCGACGCCGTCGCCGAATACATCGCGGCCCACGGGCTCTACTCCACGGGGAGGACCGCCGCCCGTTGACGGCTTCCGACGGTCTCACGAAGGCGCTCCAGTGCGCGGCGGCCGCGCTGGACAAGAAAGCGATCGATCTCGTCGTCCTCGACGTCCGCGGCCTCACCTCGATCGCGGATTACCTCCTGATCTGCACCGGACGCTCCGACCGGCAGGTGCAGGCGATCGGGCAGGCGGTCGACGAGGAGCTCCGCACGCGCGGCCATCGACCGATCGCCGTCGAGGGCATGACGCGCGGACAATGGGTGCTGATGGACTTCAACGACGTCATCGTCCACGTGTTCCAGAAGCCGATCCGCGAGTTCTACGACCTCGAGCGCCTCTGGGAGCACGCGGCCGAGGTGCCGCTGCCCGAGCCGCTCCGCAGTCAGGCGCTGGGATTCGACAGCGAGACCGCCGCGGTCTGAGCGGAACGACTCGTCCGTGCTCCGACTCACCATCCTCCTCGCGACGATCGCCGCCGCCCTGATCGGGGTCGGTTGGCTGCTGCACCTGAATCCGGAGTCCGTAACCGTCCGCTTCAGCGCGACCCGGGAATGGACGGGACCTTTGCCGCTCGTGCTGCTCTCGGCGTTCCTCGCGGGCGCAGCGGTGACGTTCGTCGGGTCGCTCGTGCGCGCGAGCCGGACGGCCGTGAGCGGCTGGCGCGCCGAGCGCCTCGCGCGCCGGCAGCGCCGCCAGCAGGTGCGCAAGGAGCAGGGCCTCTCCTTCGCGTGGCTTGGCGAGACCGAGAAGGCGCGGACGTCGCTCGCGAAAGCGCTCCGCGACGGCCCCGACGACCTCGCGGCGTTCCTGATGTTCGCGCGCACGTACCTCGACGAAGGCGACTTCCGCGGCGCGCGCACGGTGCTCGAGGAAGGGCTCGATCGGCGCGGCCCCGATCCGAAGCTCCTTCTCTTCCTCGCCGAGGCGCAGCGCGGCGGCGGCGACGACGCGGCGGCGATCGAGGCCCTCGAGCGCGCGCGCCGCGCCGATCCCGCGAGCCCGCGCGTCCTGACCGCACTGCGCGACGCCTACACCGCGCTCGGCCGCTGGCGCGACGCCGGTCGGGTCCAGGAAGCGCTGCTGCTCGTCGCGCGCGACGCGGCGACGCGCGTCGAGAGCGAGCGCGCGCTCGTCGGCATGCGGTACCAGAGCGCGCTCGAAATCTCCGAGCCCGCGGCGCGCATCGCGGAGCTGCGCGCCGTCCTGCGCGCGCACCCCGACTTCGAGCCCGCTGCCGTGAGCCTCGGCGACGCCCTCCTCGCGGCCGACCAGCCGCGCCAGGCCGAGCGCGTCTGGCGGCGCGCGGTGCTCCGCGGCGGGCGCGGCGGCGCCCTCGAGCGGCTCGAGCGCCTGCTCGCCGGTGGACCGCGCGCGCACCGCCTCGACGTCTTCACACGCCGGCTCCTCCGCCGCCGCCCCGACGACGGCACCGCGCGCCTCTTTCGGGCGCGTCAGCTCATCCGCACCGGGCAGCTCGACGAGGCGGGTGCGGAGCTCACGCGCATCGGTCCGCCCTGGAACGGGCTCGCCGGGTATCACGGGCTCCTCGCCGAGCTGCACGTACGGCGCGGCGCGCAGGAAGACGCCGTGCGCGCGTTCCGCCACGCGCTCGCGGCCTCGGCGAGCGGCGTGTTCCGCTGCCAGGTCTGCGGCGCCGAGGCCGAGGAGTGGCGCGGCTACTGCGAGGGGTGTCGCAGCTGGGACAGCTACCGCTCGAGCTACGAGGCCGCGGGCGCCACGCTACGGACGCCGAGCGGCGCGACGCTCCCGGCCGGACGCTGACTCGTCCGGCGCGCCGGCGCGTCGACCGCGAATCGCCGCCGCGCGCCGCGACTCAGTCGCGGGTGCGGCGGCGCCGCCGCGTGGCACGGGGCGGGACGCCATCCGCGGATCCGAACAGGTACGCGTGCATGCGCGTCAGACTCGCGAGGTCGTGGACGTCGGTGTCGAAGTTCGGCACCGTCACGAACGGCACGCGCCGCGAGAGTCCCGCCCGGAACTGCTCCATGCGGATCGCCTCGCCGCGCGCGAGCAGCTGGTAGTCGACGAAGTTCGACGCGAGCCACCCGACGTGCGCGCCGGCGACACCGGCGTCGACGAGCGCCGTGCGCACGAGATCCTCGTCGAGCCGCGTCACCGTGCCGCCGGGAAACGTATCCGGATCGGCGGAGAGCTCCTCGTGCACGCGGTTGAAGACCACCCCACCGAGCGGCATCCGCATCGACCGCATCCGCTCCGAGAAGAACTCCGCCTCCGTCAGCACCTGCTCCTCGGGGCCAGTGACCAGCACGAACGCGGTCGTCGGCGCGCGCAGGATGTCGTGGATGACGTCGGTGCGGGCAGTGAACGCGTCGAACATACCGCTCATGGCGGAGAAGAAGTCGCTCACCTCCGCGAGCGCGCTCACGCCGGTCGCCTCCTCGAGCTTCCGGAAGAGGAATCCGACGGTCCGGTTCATCGCCTTCGCCGCAGCCCAGCCCTGGGAGAGGTACGGCATCAGGAACCAGCGCACGACCTTGCGATCGAGGAAGTCGCGGATGCGCTCGGGGGCTTCGAAGAAGTCGAGCGCGCGCTTGGTCGGCGGCGTGTCGAGGACGACGAGGTCGTAGGCGTCGCTTTCGCAGAGCAGGCAGAGCTGCTCGATCGCCATGTACTCGTGCGAGCCGGCGAAGTTCTGCGACAGGTTGAGATAGAAGCGGTTCTGGAGAATCCGCTCGCGCACCTCGTCCGACGGCGCGTGACGCGCGACGAGCCGGTCCCACGCGTTCTTCTGGTCGAGCATCATCGCGGCGAGCGAGCCGCGCACCGGCCGTCCCCTCGTCGCGAGCAGCGCGGGATCCACCTGCCGCGGCTCGTCGCCGAGATCCGCGATGCCGAGCGAGCTCGCGAGGCGGCGCGCCGGGTCGATCGTGAGCACGACGGCCCGCCGCCCGGTGAGCGCACCCCAGAGCGCGATCGTCGCCGCGGTCGTCGTCTTGCCGACGCCGCCGCTGCCGACGCAGACGACGACGCGGTGGTCGCGCACGAGGCCGGCGAGCATCAGGCGAACTCCCGGCCCGGCTCGGGAGCGAGCTGCCGGCGCGCGTTCGCCATGAGGGCGCGCACCTCGGCGAGGCCGAACTCCTCCGCGAAGAGGAACGGCAGGAGCACCGTCGGCATGGGCACCGCCTCGTGCAGGCGGTCGAGGTAGCGGCGGTTGATCGCCGCCCAGCCGGCCTCCTCGCGCGCGCAGCGCAGCACGTCGGCGACGAGCGGCGACGCTCCGTCCGGCGCGGCCGGCACGGCGTCGGGGGCCAGCGGCGCCGTGTGCACGCGGTTCACGAAGAGCACGCCGAGGGGCATGCGCAGGCGGTCGCGCAGCTGGTGGTACATCTCGGTCGTCTCGGTGACGGGCATCTCCTCGGCGGTGGTGACCGGACAGACCGCGGTGCGCTCGGGGTCAGCGAGGAGCTCCATCACCTTCTGCGCCTCGCGGCGAACGAGCCCGGGCCCGAAGGCCTCGGCCGCCGCGCTCGGCATGCGGAGGCACTGCAGCACGTGGCCCGTCGCCGGCGCGTCGACGACGATCACGTCCCACTTCCGGCGGCCCTGTACGACGAGCTGCTCCTCGTACCAGATCTTGCCGACCGTCATGAGCTCCTTGAGCCCCGGCGCCGCGGCGACGAAGTGGTGGTAGAGCTTGCTCTCGACGACCATCTTCTGCACGCGGCGGACGGGGAGCACGAGCCCGAGATACTCGCTGAGCGCGGACTCGCCGTCGACGGTGAGCACGCAGAGGTTCGGCAGCGCCTCCACCATGCCGGCGTCGTTGGTCGGGAGGTCGAGGAACTCGGCGAGGCGCCGGCTCGACTCCAGTTGCGTGAGGAGTACGCGCTTCCCCTCCTCCGCGAACGCGACCGCGAGCGCCGTCGCGACCGTGCTCTTCCCGACGCCGCCCTTCCCGACCACGAAGATCACGCGACGACCCGCGAGCGCTCCGAGCATGACGCGGCGACGGTAGGGCACCGGTCCCCGCGTGGCAAGTCGCGCGCCATCGCGACGCATGCCGGCGCGTCGGCACCGCGCGAGCAGTCCGTCCGACGGCGACGCGCGGGTCGTGACTCGCTCGTAGCGACGCACCGGAGCCTCGGTCTGCCGCGAGCGGCCTTTCGATCGGTGTCGCCGGCGGGTGGGTCCGGGATCGCTTCTACGGTCGCCGGGTCGCTGCCACCCGGCGCGTAGAGCCCGCCGGAGTTTCTCCGCCTTGCGCACTACGCGAGCTGCGGCTCCCCGAAGCGATCCCGGACCCACCCGCCGGCGATCCAAGCTCACACGGAGCTCGGCGGACGCGCTCGCGAACGCGCCGCTCACGTCGCTGCGCGGGTAGCTGCGCTCCGAACGCGGTCGGCATCGAACCCGATGGCTGCAGCAGGCGGGCGGGTCGGGGGTGGCTCCGGGGAGCGGCAGCTCGCTTGACCGAAACACGGCGTGGCTGCGGCGGGCTTTATGCGCTGGGTGTCAGGAACCCCGCGACCGTAGGAGGCACCCCCGACCCGCCCGCCTGCGGCCACCGCTTTCGGTTGCCTGACACGTGGAAGCATCCGGAGGCGCGACCGACGCGCGCGGGATCCTGGACACGTGCGACCGCGGCGTGGCAAGGCCGACGCATGGCGAGCCCCGAGTTGCGGACGGTCCTGGATCTCTTGTCGGCGAACCCCCTGCTCGGCGAGCGTCCGGCCGAGGAAATGCGCGCCGGACTCGAAGCGATGGCGGGCGGCTTTCCGCTCGAGCCCGACGTGCGGGTCGAGCCGATGCGGGTCGGCGCCATGGCGGCGGAGTGGATCACGGCGCCTGGCGCGTCCGGCGATCACACGATCCTCTACCTCCACGGCGGCGGCTACGTCGTCGGCTCGCTGAACACGCACCGCGAGCTCGCCTCGCGCCTCGGCCGCGCCGCGAACGCGCGCGTGCTCACGATCGACTACCGCCTCGCCCCCGAGCACCCGCACCCCGCCGCCGTCGACGATGCGGTGGCAGCCTACCGCTGGCTTCTCGCGCAGGGCCTCGCGCCGGAACGCGTCGCGATCGCGGGCGACTCGGCCGGCGGCGGCCTCACGATCGCGACGTTGCTCGCGCTCCGCGATCGCGGCGGCGCGCTTCCGAGCGGCGGCGTCTGCTTCTCGCCGTGGGTCGACCTCGAGGGAACCGGCGAGTCGATGGACACGATCCGGAACGACCCGATGTTGAACCGCGCGCTCATCCTGCACTTCGCGCGCTTCTACCTCGGGGGCGGCGCGATCGACGCGCAAACGCCGCTCGCGGCGCCGCTGCACGCCGACCTTCGCGGCCTGCCGCCGCTCCTCATCCAGGCGAGCCGGCACGAGGTGCTGCGCGACGACGCCGTCCGCATCGCCGACAAGGCGCGCGCCGCCGGGGTCGCCTGCGAGCTCGAGCTCACCGACGAGGTGCCGCACGTATGGCAGATCTTCGCGAGCATCCTGCCCGAGGGACGCGAGGCGATCGCGCGCGCCGGCGCCTTTCTGCGCCGCCGCCTCGGCGCGGCATAGGGCGAGCGCGGGGCGCCGACACGAGCCCTCGAGGCCACCCCCGGCGGCTACTTCGCGCCCGAGCTGCGGTTCGAGCCCAACCGCGGCACCAGCAAGTCTTCGAGGAAGAAGGCGGCGAGGTCGGCGCGGCCCTCCAATCCCGCTTTGGCGTAGAGAGCGCGCGCTTGCTGGCGAACGGTGGCTTCGCTGACGTTGCGGATGGTGCCGATCTCCTTGTGGCTGAGGCCTTTGAGAAGGAGGAGCGCCACCTCTTTCTCCGCGGGTGAGAGGCCCCAGCGGTCGAGCTGGCGGTCGATGGCATCGGCGAGGCCGGCGATCAGATCACCGGCCTCCTGGCGCCAGCGCGCCGCTTCCTGCTCGGAATCGACGAGGCGGCGGGCCAGGCGATCGGCGTGGGCGGTGAGCGCACGGTGCTCCGAGGCGAGCGCCCGGACGCGCGCCACCATCCAGACGCTGCCGACGAGGCCGACGACGACGACACCCCCCTCGACCACGAGGTGGGCGAGGCTCACCGCCGAACCGGCGTCGCCGGCGAGATCGACCGCGGCGAGCAGCGCGACGGCCCCGAACAGCACCGCGAGCGCCGCCGTGGAGCGCCGCTCGCGTACGCCGGACGGCGGAGTCACGGCCGCCAACGCCTCGGATTCGCTTGCATACGACATTCGTTCAATGGACGGCCTCGCACGACGGATGCATGGTCGGTGCATCTCTCGAAGGAGGTCAGTGTCATGGATCAGCTCTTTTTTCACCCCAAGGTCGTGCACCTGCCGATGGCGCTCGCGGTGCTGATGCCGCTCGTGTCGGCGGGGCTCCTCGCGACGTGGTGGGCCGGCCTGCTCCCCCGCCGCGCCTGGCTCGTGGCCGTGGCGCTGCAGCTGGTGCTGGTAGGGAGCGGCGTCGTCGCGCTCCGGAGCGGCGAGCACGAGGAGGAGCGCGTCGAGCGGGTCGTCGCCGAGAAGCTCATCAAGGCGCACGAGGAGGCGGCCGAGGCGTTCGTGTGGAGCGCGGGGGCGATCCTCCTCCTGCAGCTCGCCGCGGCGGCGCTGCGGCGCGAGGAGAGCGCGCGTGCGGCGGCCGCGGCCGCGGTGGCGGGCACCCTGCTCATACTCTTCCTCGGCTACCGCACCGGAGAGGCCGGCGGCCGGCTCGTGTACCAGCACGGCGCGGCCGCGGCCTACACGTCGGGATCATCCGGCGGCGCGGACGGCTCGGCCGCGAGCGCCGCCCACGACGACGACTGAACGCAGCCGCTCTTGTCGCCTGCCGGCTACCGGAGCGTCGCCAGCACCTGATCGCGGAGCGCCGCCGGCATCGCGAGCGCCGAGCCGCCGTAGATCGTCGGCGTCCCGTCCCAGGCGCAGAAGCAGCCGCCGGCCTCCTCGACGATCGGCTTCACCGCCGCCGCGTCCCACGCGTTCATCAGCGGATCGAGCATCACCTCGGCGCGGCCGGTCGCGACGAGCGCGTAGCCGTAGCAGTCGCCCCAGCCGCGGTGGCGGGCCGTCGCGCGCAGCAGAAGCTCGAAGCCTGCGTACTTGTCGCCGAAGTGGCGCGGGCTCGCGTCGCTCGTGCAGATCGTCGCGCCGGCAAGCGCGGTCGCGGCAACGCGCGCCGGCGCGCCGTTCGCGAAGGCGCCCTGCCCGCGCACCGCCCAGAGCGTCTCGCCGAGCGCCGGCAGCGCGACGACGCCGAGCACGCACTCGCCGCGGTCCTCGAGGGCAACCAGCACACCCCAGAGCGGCACGCCGCGGATGAACGACTGCGTGCCGTCGATCGGGTCGATGATCCAGCGCCTGCCGCTCGTGCCGCTCGCTTCGCCGAGCTCCTCGCCGAGGAAGCCGTCCGCGGGAAACGCGCCGCCGAGGACGGCCCGGAGGCGCTCCTCGGCGCCGCGGTCGGCGAGCGTCACCGGGCTGCCGTCGGCCTTCGCCTCGACGGCGAGCCGCGTCTTGAAGTGACCGAGCGCGAAGCGCCCGGCCTCGTCGGCGGCGCGCCGCGCGGCCGCGAGCTCGTCGGCGTACGGTAGGGACATGGGCGCCAGGCCATAGCACGCGGTTGCATCTGCCGGCCATGCCGCCCAGAGTGCGGCATGGCCGACACCGCCTCGCCGCCGCTCGGAAGCGGCGACCACGGACGCGAGTTCCCGCCGCTCCCCGCGGAGAGGCGGGCGGCCATCATCGCGAGCTTCAGCGCCAGCAACCAGCGCTACTTCTCGGGCACGATGGGCTTCGTCGTCGTCGACCTGCGCGCGGGCTACGCGCGGCTCACCGCCGACAACACGACGGCACACCAGCAGCCGGCCGGCGTCATGCACGGCGGCGCGAGCTTCGGCCTCGCCGACACCGCCGTCGCGGCCGCGCTCTTCACCATCTACGGCTTCGAGCAGTTGCTCCTGACGATCGAGATGAAGATCAACTATCTCGAGCCGATCCCGCCGGGCGAGGTGATCGCGGAGGCGTACGTCCTGCGCTCGAGCCGCCGGAGCGCCTACGCCGAGGTCGACATCTGGGCCGCGGGCAAGCTCGCCGCCCGCGCCACGACGACCTACATGGTCAAACCCCTGCCCGCGGCGGCACCGTCGGGCGCGGCGTGACCGTCGCCCTCCTCGACGTCGCCAATCCGTTCGGTCCGACGGAAGCGCGCCTGCGCCTGCTCGAGCCCGCCGACGCGGATCGCGACGCCCTCGCGGCCCGCCTCCGCGACGGCAGCTATGACAAGCCGTTCCTCGCCGAGGACGGCCGGACCCGCGCGCTCCACTTCTGCTGGAGGTACGTGCAGAGCCGCATGCGCCTCGACGACCCCGTCGCGCTCCAGATGTCGTACACGCGCGCGATGACGAGCTTCTTGTTGCTGCACCCGAACCCGCGCAAGCTGCTCTTGCTCGGCCTCGGCGGCGGCTCGCTCGCGAAATTCTGCCATCGCCATCTGCCCGAAGCCCGCATCGTCGTCGTCGAAAGCCATCCCGACGTCCTGACCCTGCGCGAGGAGTTCGCCGTGCCGCGCGACGACGGCCGCTTCCGGGTCGTCGCGGGCGACGCCGGCGCGTACGTCCGCACGTGCCGCGATCGCTACGACGTCGTCTTGCTGGACGCGTTCGACCGCCGCGGGCTCGCGCCCGGGCTCGATCGGCTCGAGTTCCACGACGCGCTGCGGTCGCGCCTCCATCCGAACGGCATGATGGTCGCCAACGTCGCCGGCCCGCGCGCCGAGCGGAGCCGCCACATCGACCTGATGCGACGGGCATGGGGCGGAGCCATTCTCGTCCTCCCGGTCGAAGAAGACGATGATGACGTCGTCTTCGGCTTCTGTGATCCCGGCTTCGAGCCGCGCTGGCGTTGGATCGAGCGTCAGGGAGAAGCCCTGGGGCGCCGCTACGGAATCGAGTTTCCCGCGCTCGCGCGCCGGCTGAAACGAAGTCGCCGCGCGCTGGTGGTCTAGCGCGGACGCGCCGGCAGACGAGCGGACCACGCGCGGCTCGTCACGCCGGCATGCTCGCGGCGTGGCCCCGAAGAAGCGCGCGCCGCTCCCGCTCGGAGAGGTGGGCCGGCAGGGTCGTGTCGACGAAATCCTCGAGGCAGGTGAGGAAGCGCTCCGGCGCTTCGACGTGCGGGAAGTGCCCGACTCCCGGGAAGATCTCGAGGCGACTGCCGGGAATCGCGGCGTGCGCGGCGTGGGCATGCGCCACGGGGATGAGCGCATCCTCGGCCCCCCACACGATCAAGAGCGGCGCATGCGACGCGAGATACAGCCGATCGACCGCGCTCACGGCTTGCCCGCCCGGATCGACGACCGCACGCAGCGTACGGAAGAAGGGGGCTTGCGCGTCGTGATCGGCGAGACCGGCGTAGCCGCGCCAGATCTCCTCGAGCACCGGACCGGCTCGCAGCCCGAGCCCGGCCAGCCACGCGCCCGTGCGCACGCCCGCGGCCCGCAGCCGGGGCGAGCACAGGAGCGGCAGCACGTGGTCGGCTCCCGGGAGGCTCAGCAGGCGGAGGAGCGTGCCGACCTCGCGGCCGAGGCCGCCGCTCGAAACCAGCACCAACCGCTCGCAGTACGCCGGAAACTGATAGGCGAGTTGCATCACGACACCCCCGCCGAGCGACTGGCCGACGAACGTCGCCCGCTCGTGGCCGAGCGCGGACAGCAGATCGTGCAGCAGGTTCGCGTGCCCGCTGATCGAGTATTCGCCGAGCGGCTGTTTCGACGAGCCGCCGTGCCCCGGGAGATCGGGTGCGACGACCGTGAAGCGACGCGCGAGCGCCGGCATCAAACGCGACCACGTTCCCGAGTTGCCGGCCATGCCGTGGACCAGGAGCACGACCGGTCCTTCGCCGGCGGATCGGTACGCGATCGTGTGTCCGTGCAGCCTGACGGTACGAAGCTCCATCGATCACCCCTCCTTCGAAAGAGCGGCGAGGCACTCGCGACACAAGAACGCGCGGGACCCGGGCCGCTCCCCGACGCCGATCGCCGCATGACTGCCCTTGCGCAGCACGGCGTTGCAGCGGCCGCAGACGGCGTTCAGGTTGAGGACCGCCTCCTGCCAGCCGAGCACGACGTCGTCGCCGCCGGCATCGCGAGCGGCCGTCCCTCCGCGGCGCGCCGGGCCCGCGCGCGGCGCCGGAGGGTCCTGCCCGCCGAGCGCCAGCGCCACGTTCGTACTGTCGGCGACGATGTCCTCGACGAGGCCGAAGGTATTGAGCAGGACGTGGCGGACGATCGTCGAGACCGACATGCCGAGCGCGCGCGCGCGCTGCTTCAATTGGTCATCGAGCGAGGGCGGAACGCGCGTATGGAGGACCCGCTCTTTGCGCTCGTCTTTCTCGTCACCCATCTGAACGATGCCCGTACTCGAATGTGACACATAATGCAATCGTCGTGACACACGCCGACACGACAGCTCTCGGCGCCCGGAGACGGGGCGATCATCGCAACGGGTCGCGGTAGAGCGCGTCGACGTCGAGCGTGACGCCGAGCGCCCGCAGCTCGAGCCGCATGCCGCGGCGCGCCTCGACGAGCTCCCACGCGCCGGCGTCCGTCCGCCGGAACACCTCGATCAGCGGCGCGCGTTGGCTCACGAGCACGTACTCGCGGAGCGACGGGATGCAGCGATAGGTCGCCGCCTTGGCGCCGCGATCGTAGGCTTCGGTCGAATCGGAGAGCACCTCGACGATCACGGTCGGGTTGACGACGGCGTGCGGATCGTCGGGCAGCGTGTCCGGTCGATCGCAGACCACGGTCACGTCGGGATAGGTGGCGAGCTCGGTCGTGAGGTCGGTCGCCTGGATGCGCACCCGGAGATCCGAGCTGAAGACGCGGCAGCGCTTGCCGCGCAACTGCAGCGTCAGCTCCGCAGTGATCGCGGCGGCGAGGCCCGCATGCTCGATCGTGCCGCCGCTCATCGCGAAGACCTCGCCGCGGATGAACTCGTGCTTCACGTCGGCGACGGCTTCGCGGGCAACGTACTCGGCGTAGGACATGCGCTCGCCGGGCGCGCGGTGGCTCATGGGACGAACGTAGCCGTAGACCGGCCCGGGGTCGAGGCTATTCGTATCCCCTCGAGAGCCGCGTCGCTCCTACTCACCCCAGCGCCGGAACACCAGACACGCGTTGGCGCCGCCGAAACCGAACGAGTTCGAGAGCGCGACGGTCGCGTCGGTGGCGCGCGCCTGGTTCGGAACGTAGTCGAGGTCGCAGGCGGGGTCCGGCTCCTCGTAGTTGATCGTGGGCGGGAGCCGGCCGCGCTCGAGCGCGAGCATGGTGTAGATCGCCTCGATGCCGCCGGCGGCGCCGAGCGTGTGCCCGGTCATCGACTTGGTCGAGCTCACGGCGAGGCGATCGGCGTGCGCCCCGAAGACCTTGCGGATCGCCTCGGTCTCGCTCGCGTCGTTGTACTCGGTGGAGGTGCCGTGGGCGTTGACGTAGCCGATCGCCTCGGGCGCGACCCCGGCGTCGGCGAGCGCCTGCTGCATGCAGCGCGCCGCGCCCTCGCCGCCCGGCGCCGGCGCGGTGATGTGGAACGCGTCGGCGTTGGCGCCGTAGCCGACGATCTCCCCGAGGATGCGGGCCGCGCGCGCGCGCGCGTGCGCCAGCGACTCGAGCACGAGGATGCCGGCTCCCTCCGCGATGACGAAACCGTCGCGACTGCGGTCGAACGGACGGCTCGCGCGTTCGGGCTCTTCGTTGCGGGTCGAGAGGGCGCGCATGGCGATGAAGCCGCCGAGGCCGAGGCCGCAGAGCGCGGCCTCCGCGCCGCCAGCGATCACCGCGTCCTGGTAGCCGTCGCGGATGTTGCGGAACGCCTCGCCGACGGCGTTCGCCCCCGACGCGCAGGCGCTCGTCGGCGTGTAGTTGATGCCGCGCGAGCCGAAGCGGATCGAGATCTGCCCGGGCGCCAAGTTCGCGATGACCTTCGCGACGAAGAACGGCGACACGCGCCGGAGGCGGCTCTCGAGGTACAGCGTATGGAACTGCTCGATCGACTGCAGCCCGCCCATGCCGACGCCGACGATCGTGCCGACGCGGTCGGCTTCCTCAGGCGCGATCTTCCAGTCCGCCTGGTCCATCGCCATCTGCGCGGCGGCGACGGCGAACTGGATGAACGGATCCATCTTCTTGATCTCGCGCCGCTCGATCCAGTCCTCGGCGACGAAGTCGCGGACCTCGCCGGCGATGCGGGTCGGGAAGTCGGCACACTCGAAGCGGGTGATCGGGCCGATGCCGGAGCGCCCGGCCATGAGCGCCGTCCAGTTCTTCTCGACGCCGGTGCCGAGAGACGTGACGAGGCCCACGCCCGTCACAACGACCCGCCGCTCGTCGCCCTGTGCGCGATTCCCCACGAGCCGCGGCATGCTAGGAAGCACCTCCTGGGGAGTCAAGGTCGTGGAGATGCGCGGTGCGTGACGGACGCGAGACGACGATCGGCGGGTGTCGGCTCACCCTCGGGCGGGGTGACCTCACGCTCGCCGCCGTCGACGCGATCGTGAACGCGGCCAATCATTCCCTGCTCGGTGGGGACGGCGTCGACGGCGCGATCCATCGTAGCGGCGGTCCCGAGCTCCTCGACGCGTGCAAGCACATCCGCGCGACCCGATGGCCCGACGGCCTCCCGACCGGCGAGGCCGTGCTCACGACCGCCGGACGCCTCGTCGCGCGCCACGTCATCCACACCGTCGGCCCGGTCTACAGCCGCAAGCCCGAGGTTCCGGGGCTGCTCGCGGCCTGCCACGCGAACAGCCTGGCGCTCGCGGCGTCGGCGGGAATCCGTACGATCGCCTTCCCCGCGATCTCGACCGGCGTCTACGGCTACCCGGTCGAGCTCGCGGCGCCGATCGCGCTCGGCGCGACCGCCGCGCACCTCGAAGCGCATCCGGGAGCGCACGACGAGGTGCGCTTCGTCCTCTTCGACGCGGCGACACTCGCGGCCTTCGTCGCCGCGCTCGCGGCCCTCAGTAGGTAACGGTCACCCCGGCGCAGAAGATGTTGGTGTTGAGCCCGGGGTTCACCTCGTCCTGACCCGCGTTCGAGATGTGGCGGAAGCGGTAGCCGGCCGTGACGCCGACCCGCTCGGTCACCGGGATCTGGGCGCCGATCGCGCCGTTCACCGAGAAGAGGACGCGCGAGCTCAGCGAGAAGTTCTTGAGGTCGTTGTACAGCATCCCGACCCCGACCTCGGCGTACGGCTGCACCCAGGGTCGCACCCAGCGCCAGCGGAGATACGGCCCGCCACCGAGCTCCATGGCGCTGTTGGTCTCGTAGAAATGGGTGAAGATGCCTTCGATGCCGAGGCTCACGGCCCCCGGCGTCTCGCTCTCGCTCACCCAGACCATCCGGCCGAGGCGCGGCATGAACGTCACCGCCTGGGAGTTGTTGGTGACGCCGAAGAGGTAGCCCGCCTGAAGCCCGACGTCCCAGTCGCCGAAGACGGGCGGGTCGGCGGCGCGCACGGCGGTCGCGCCCGCGGCGAGGAGCAGGATGGCGGCGAAGAAACGGAGGATGATCACGGGCATCGGCATGGCGACGCTCATTGCCGCGTCTACTGCTCCTTGGTCGCGCGCAGCACGGGTTGGCAGTCGTCGGCGCACGACGCGTTCGGGTCTGGCGCCGCGGCGGGACGATGGAGCACCGCCTTGCTGGGCGCGATCCGGATGCGCCGTTTCCCTTCGCCCGGCGCGACGGCCGCCGTGCCGTCGACGATCAAGCTGTACCCGCCCGGTTCGGCGGCCGGATAGAGGAGCGCTACCGCCGGCCGGCTCGCCGCGTTTTGCGCGCTCCGAGCGCCGACCTCGGCGATGAGCAGGTCGCCCTCCCATCCGAGCGCGACGTGCACCGCGTGCGGCCGGGCATCGTCCGTGACGGTCAGGAGGTAGGCGCCGCCCACACGCTCGGCGATCGCCGCGCGCAGGCCCTCGAGAGCAACGGGAATGGTCATGGCTCCGGCGTAGCGCGCCCCCCGGGGTTTTGCGAGGCCGGGAACACGCACCACCGCGGTTCCCCCGCCTGGGAACGAGAGCGCCCGACCGGGCGCCGTTTTCCCGGCCGTCCGGCGGCGGCGCGCCTGGCACGCCCCCTGCTGCCGCTTCGAGGGGTGACGAGCGCCGCCGTCATCGGTCACCGCCCGACCCGCCCCGAGCTCGCCGCCGCGAAGCTCCTCCTCGAGCCGTGGCGCATGCTGACCTCGCCCTGCTTCTACGGGGTGAGCCGGGTGCCGCGCGACCGTCCGGTCCTTCTCGTCGGCAATCACACGCTGATGGGGCTCCTCGACGTCCCGCTCATGGTCCTCGGGCTGCACGAGCGGACGGGGATCGTTCCCCGCTCGCTCGGCGACCACGTACACTTCCAGGTGCCGCTCTGGCGCGACCTCCTGACCCGCTTCGGCGCCGTCGACGGCACGCGCGCGAGCTGCGAGGCGCTCATGCGAGCCGGCGAGTCGATCCTCGTCTTTCCCGGCGGCGCGCGGGAAGTCTTCAAGCACAAGGGCGCGCGCTACCGCCTCCTCTGGAAGGACCGGGTCGGCTTCGCGGTGCTCGCGATCGCGCACGGCTACCCGATCGTGCCGTTCTCGGCCGTCGGCGCCGAGGAGTGCTACGACATCCTCGTCGACAGCGACGACCTCCGACGGACGCCGCTCGGAACCCTCCTCGACTGGCTGACGCCCCGCGCCGACGAGCTACCGCCGCTCGTGAACGGGCTCGGGCTCCTGCCGCGGCCGCAGCGCTTCTACTTCCGCTTCGAGACGCCGATCGAGACGACGCCCTGGGCCGGACGGAGCGCCGACCGCGACGCGTGCCTCGAGCTCCGCGCCGTCGTAGCGGCCGCGGTCGAGCGCGGCATCACGGCGCTCCGCCGGACGCGGCGCCGCGACCCCGAGCGCGCGCTCGGCCTCAGGATCGCGCGCGAGCTCCGCGGCAAGGGACCAGGCCGCCGCCGGCGATGAGGCTGGCGGCGCGGCTCACCGACCTCCCTTGCACACCTCGCTCTGCCCGCCGCTCTTGGCCGCGCACGGCAGCGTGGCGGCGAAGCAGTCGTCGCCGACCCGCACCAGCGTCGTCCCCTCGGGCGCCGCCGAGCCCGTGGCGTCGATGCCCGCGACCGACGCCGTCACCTTGAAGCGGCGGCCGTCCTTGCTCGTCACCCGCACGCTCAATGTTCCGCCCCCGGCCGCCGGGCCGCGGTACTTGAAGCCGTGGCGGATCGGCGGGAGACCGGCCGCGACGGTCGCGTCCGCGACGGTTGCCGACCCCGCGAGCCGGAGCTCGAACGGCTCCGTCTCGAAGTCGAGGGCGTTTCCGGCGAGCACGAACGTGCCCCGCATACGCAGGCTGTCGGTGCCCGCGTTCGCGCGGTTCTTGAGACGCGTCGATTGGAGATCGAGCGTCCAGACGCCGGCGTCGCAACCCGCCGGCGTGAGCCCGGCGGGCACGCCGGAGCCGAGCGCGCCGGTCCGTTGCCGGTCGTGACGGAAGCCCTGCCAGCGCACTGCGCGCGCCGACGCGGCGCCGGGCGCGTCCCACACGTAGAGGAATCCCTCACGGCTCGCGGTCGCGACCTCGAGCAAGCCGTCGCCGTCGAGGTCGCCCGCGACCGGGATCGGGATCATCCAGCCGTTGGTGAACTTCGGCCAGCCGACCGGCTGAGCGCCGAGGTGGTTCACGGCGTGCACGAAGCCGCCGCCGCTTCCCTGCACGACCTCCGGCACGCCGTCGTCGTCGAGGTCGAAAACCGCCGGGTTCCCGAAGAACATCATGTCCTCGATGATGCGCGGGAAGGTCGCGACCATGTGACCCGTCGCCGTCCGCCACGCCGAGAGCTGATGGTCGCCCGGCTCCTGCCGGCCAGGCGCTTGCTGGTCGACGAACTTCGTCGTGCCGATCGTGCCGGCTATCACCTCGAACCGCCCATCGGAGTCGAGGTCGGCCAGGCTCGGGCTCCCGAGGAGCGCGAGGCTGATCGGAAAGTCCGTCGACTCCGCCTGCAGCGGACGTGCCAGGCTCACGTCGTAGTCGAGCGTGACGTGCGCGCCGTTCGAGGCGATGCCGTAGTAGGACGAGCCGTCGCCGCGCAGGACGTAAACCGGCCCGTTGTTGCCCTGCACGACGACCTCGGCGATGCCGTCGCCATCGACGTCGCCGAGCACCGCGCCCTGGGTGACGCCGTGCGCGACCGTGGGCAGCAGGTCCTCGCTGAAGAGCGCGATCTTCACCGGCCAGCCCGGCAGATACGGCCCCGCCGGATTGCCGGCGACGCGCGGACTGAGACTCCCCTCGTGGTCGATCGCGTAGAGCCGGCCGTTCACCGGATCGAGCCCGGCGACGCCCGCGAAGAAGGAGAGCTCCACGTTGGCGTCCTCGCCGCGCACGTACTCCTCGTTCGTGCCCTGCACGATCTCGAGGAAGCCGTCGCCGTCGATGTCGCCGATCGCGGGCGCGGCGACGATCTTGGTGCCGCGCGAGCCGCGCGGCTGGCCGCCGACCAGGTCCCAGGCGACCTTGCCGGTCATCGGATCGACGGTCGTGACGGTGCGATCCACCATCAGGATCGGGAAGCCGGGTTGCGGCGTGCCGTCGGCGCGCCACACGTACAGGTGGCGGTCCGAGGCGCCGATCACGATCTCGAGCGTCCCGTCGCGGTCGAGATCGGCGAGCGCAGGCGTCGCGAGGAAGCCGGGATCGAGGCGGTTCGCCTCGTCGCGGATCGCCGGAGCGGAGAACGCCGCCGTCGTGCTCACCGGAAAGCCGGCGCGCCGCGTACCGTCGGCGGCGAACACGTAGAGCTTCCCTTGGGTCGAGGCGACCACCACCTCGAGCGCGCCGTCGCGGTCGAGGTCGCCGACCGCAGCCGAGCCGAGGATCGACTCGCGCACGGCGCTGCTCACCGCGCCGCTCGTGAAGCCCGCCGAGCCGGTGTGCAGCACGTCGAGGTCGGTCGTGGCGGGCCAGCCCTGCAGGTCGCTGCCGTCGCCGCGGATCGCGTGCACCTCGCCCGCGGCGGTCGCGAGCACCACGTCGAGGGTGCCGTCGCCGTCGAGGTCCGCGAGCGCCGGGGAGCTGTCGCCCGACGCGTGCAAGACGCGCGGGAAGCCGGGGTGGAGATCGGGATCGTGGAACACCGCCACGGCGCGCGTGTCCTCGCCCACGTTGCCGAGGTCGTCGACCACCCTGAGGCGCAGCGTCACGTTGTAGACTTCGTCGAACCGGTCGCGATCGGCGACCGGCAGCGTGACCGCATCGAACGCGCAGTCCGCCGCGACCGCCGCGATGGCCCACGTCCCGAGGATCGCCTCGTCGATCGGCGCCGCGGGCGTGCCCGTCGCGATCAGGTGGCCCGCCCGCGCGTACTCGCTCGCGACCGGGTCGACGCCGCAGCCGTACTCGAGCGTGTAGGTGTAGGCGTTGGCGCGGCGGTGCGCGGCGGTCGAGCCGGTGATCGTCACCATCGGCGTCGCCGTCGGATCGAGCGTGTGGAACCAGCCGGGCGAGGCGAGCTCGGCCTCGGGCGGGATCGTCGTCGCCGAGAGCGCCCGCACCGCCCGGTCGGCGTTCACGCGGCCGTAGCCGAAGTACTTGTCCCGGCCGGGATGGGTCGGGAAGCGCGTCGACACGAGGTCCGAGAGGAAGCCGAACTTCACCGACGGCGACGTCGAGAGCGCCAGGTTGCCGCTGAAGTCGATGTCGTCGGCGGTCGCACCGAGAATCTGCTTCACCTCGTTGGCGGAAAGCGCCGTGCCGGTCACGGGATGGTTCGCGAGCAGGCCCGCGTCGACGAGGTTCCGCGCCCGCGACACGATCAGCGC
The DNA here is from genome assembly GCA_020848745.1 of Deltaproteobacteria bacterium. Taxonomy (NCBI): domain Bacteria; kingdom Pseudomonadati; phylum Myxococcota; class Myxococcia; species Deltaproteobacteria bacterium. The sequence continues at coordinate 56,973 of JADLHM010000013.1, forward strand.
CGCGATGCCGGCGCCGCGCCCGGTCGCCTCCGACGAGCACGAGTTCGACGGCACCGAGACGTGCACGTTGTGCGCGCCGTAGTTCGTGCAGCCGTTCAGGAGGAGATACGTGTCGTTCTGGACGAAGGTCCCGTCCTCGGCGCGGATCGAGTTCACCGGGATCGTGTGCTCGTAGTTCGACGGCCAGTTGTGGTGGTAGGACTCCTCGTCCGCCGCCGACGCGATCACCGGCACGCCGCGCGCGTAGGCGTAGTCGATCGCGTCCTGACCGAACGCGGTATGGTCGAGCGCGCCGTTCGCCTCCTGGATCACGGCGGCGCCGCTGTCGACGGCGAAGACGACGCCGCGCGCGAAGTCGTTCACCTCCGAGACGAAGCTGTCGCTCACCTTGATCGGGATGAAGGTCGCGTTCGGCGCGGTGCCGACGCCGCCGCCGTTCGCCGCCTCGGCGGTCGAGTCCTCGGCCTCACCGGTGCCGTGCCCGTAGTGCACGTCGTCGTAGGGATCGTTGTCGTCTTGATGGAAATCCCAGCCCGCGATGTCGTCGACGTAACCGTTCGCGTCGGCGTCGGTGCCGTCGGAGAAGGCGCGGAGCAGATCCTGCGGATCGACGATGCCGTTGCCGTTCGCGTCGACGACGCGCGAGTCCCCGGCATGCGTGCCGTCGGCGCGGTAGTCGCGGACGTCGAAGACGCCGTCCTCGTTGCGGTCGTATCCGTTGCTCGTCGACTCCGGGAGCGGCAGCTCCGCCGCGTGCAACCGCACCTTCGTCGCGAGGTCGTTCATCGCGCCCCCGTCGCTCCAGTCGAGGCCCGAGTCGAGGATCGCGATCACGACGTCGGGGCGGCCGGTCGTCACCTGCCACGCCTTGTCGACGCTCGGTCCGCGCACCCCGAAGAGCTCCTGCGCGGTCGCCGGCACGGCGGGGTCGACGAGGCTCGAGAAGCGGAAGTTGTTCGGATCGAGGTCGGACGGCACCGTCGGCGGGACGGTCGTCGGCAAGAAGAGGTAGGAGGCGAAGTCGGTCGGGTCGGTGCAGCTCGCGGCGAGCGGGCCGCCGCACTTCGGGTAGGGGAACTCGGCGCGCGCGTCGAGCGGCGCGAGCAAGACCGCGACGAGGAGCGCTGAACGGCTGAGGGAACGGTTCGGCATCGGGGGCACCTCGCTTGGTCGACGGCCGCGCGAAGGACGCGGAACGCGGGACTCGACGTGTAGCGCCGCGTGAAGTTGGCTGTAAAGCGATTTCGTCGGCGGGCACGCCGTCCTGTCGCACCCCGCCCCAACGGCGCGCGGCGAGCGTCCGGCGGCGGACGCCGGCCCGAGCCTGGCGGCGCCCGGGCGGCTGCGCTACGACGGCGCGGACCGCGAGCCCGCACGCGCATGAGTCCCCCGCCGCCGCCCGACCGTCGCCGTCGCCTCGCGCTCGCGTTCGTCGGCTGGAAGGTCCTCGGCCTGCTCGCGCTCGCGACCGTCGTGCCGCGCCTGCGCTGGGAAGGGGCCACGGGTCTCGCCGCCAGCACCGACCCGCTCCGCGCCTTCTACAACTGGGACGCCTTCCACTACGTCCGCATCGCAACCGACGGCTACGCCGCCCGGGAGACGCACGCCTTCTACCCGCTCTTCCCGATGCTGCTCCGCGCCGTCATGGTCCCGTTCGGCGATGCCGCGGCCGCGGGGATCGCGCTCACGACGCTCCTCACGGCGCTCTTCGCGGTCGTCTACTGGCGCTTCGCGCGCGACCTCCTCTCGACGCGGACGGCGACGGTCGCGCTCGTCGCGTGCCTCGCGCTGCCGAGCGCGTTCTTCCTGCACTGTCTCTACACCGAGTCGTTGTTCCTTCTGTTGCTCTTCCTCTTCCTCGGCGCGTTCCTACGCGCGTCCTGGCTCGCCGCGGCGATCGCCCCCGCCCTCGTGCTGACGCGCGGGCAGGGCCTCTTCGTCGGCCTCGCGGTCGGCCTCGTCTTCCTCGGCGAGCTGCCGCGCCTCTGGCGCGAGCGCGACGCGGCCCGTGCGGCCTATCTCGTCGGCGTCGGCCTCGCGTTCGTCGCCGCGTTCGCGGGCTTCCTCGCCTGGGAGCGCTCGGCGTTCGGCGACCCGTTCGAGTTCGTGAAGGTCCAGGCGCTCTACTGGCCGGCGTTCGAGAACTCGATCCTCAACAGCCTCGATCCGCGCCACGTTCTGGTGGTGCTCTTCACGCCGCCCCGCGACCTGAACGGTCCGGCTTTCGGCGTGATCGACAAGCTCGCCATCTTCGCGAGCCTCGGGCTCGCTCCCGCGGTGTGGCGGCTCGATCGGCGGCTCTTCGCCTTCTACTTCTGCCTCGCCTGGTTCCCCGCCACGATGGGCACCGGCGGCTCGTACTTCCGCTTCTTCCTGCTGCCGTGGAGCATCGCGGCGCTCGCGGTCGCCGACCGCCATTGCGCGGCCGGCGCGACCAGCGCGCGGCGCCGCCTGGCCGTCGCGGCCGCCGCCCTCGGCCTCATCCTGCAGTGGGGCTTCTCGCTCCTCCATGCCGGTCACCGCTGGGTCGGCTGAGAGGGCCCGCGCGCCGCGCGGTTACCGCCCGGGCGCGTCGAGTCGAGCGATGCGCGCCACGCCCGCCGCGACGCGCCACCGCTCGAATCCTTCCGCCGACCGGCTCAGCTCATGCCCTTCATCGCCTCGGCCAGGATGCGCGACGTCGACGGCCGCATGATGCGCGGGTCGACTTCCTTCCCTTCGGTGAGGGTCTTCCGCACGTCCTTGCCGGAGATGAAGACGGGCTTCTCGTTCGGGTGGAGATCCATGAGATCGACCCGGCCGGCCGACTCGTAGTACGCCGCGAAGCCCACCTTGAGCGGCCTGATCCGGAGATCGCCGCCGAGCTTGCCGAAGATCTCCTGCGCGTCGAAGTCGCCCCAGATCGCGGTGCCGTCGTAGTACGGAGCGTCGGCGTGCTTGCGGCCGATGACGATGTCGGTGAAGCCGAAGTTCTGGCGGTAGATGCCGTGCATGACGGCTTCCTTCGGCCCGCCGTAGAACATCTTGATGTCGAGGCCGAGGAGGATGACGCGATCGGGCACGGCTTCCTTGCGCGGCCCCCACAGCGCCTGGTCGCTATCGCCCTCGCCGAGCGACCGGTTCGCGATGAGCGCCTCGTAGGTGCGCATGCGGACGCGCGCGTTCACGTCGTCGCCCTTGGTCTCGCCGATCAACGGATTCAGCACGGCGCCCGCATCGTGGCCCTCGCGGACGAGCGTCTCGAGCCCGTAGACGAGCGCGTACTCGTGGGCGCGGTGCAGCGGGTTGCGGGTCTGGAACGCGACGACGCGCTTCCAGCCCTTGGCGGCGACGAGCGCGCGCACCTCGCGCGGCGAGAGCACGTACTTCCCGAACTCGGCGTCCTTCGGCTGCGGCAGCACGCGGATCGTTCCGCCGACGAGATGCGTCTTGTCGGCGTCGCCCTTCAGCACCATGTCGGCGCCCGGGTGATCGGTGCGCTCGGTGCCGTAGACGCTCTTGATGTACTTCATCTTGTCCCAGGCGAAGACGTCGCTGATCTCGAGGCGCGCGACCGGCGTCCCGGCGGCGTTCGCAAGCGCCACGACCTGCCCCTTCTTCAGCGTCTTCGCCAACGCCTCGGTCACCGGGAACGCGAGGGGGATCGTCCAGGCGTAGCGCTTCCCGGCGCGCTCGATGAACGCCTGCTCGAGCACCTGCACGTAGGTGGCGCCATCCATCGGTCCGGTGAGCGGCGAGAGCGTTCCGTCGCCGAAGCGGTAGACGGCCGAGAGGTCCGCGTCGGACACCGGCACCGTCGGGAGCTTCGCGAGCTCCGCCTTGAACGCGGTTTCCTCCGCGGGCGGAACGGTCAGATCGAGGGGCTCGGCGAGACCGCCGTGAGCAGGGACGAGACTGGCCATGAATGGAGATCCTTTCTTCTGGGCGGCGATAGTGGGCGGCGATGCGTTCGGCGGTGCTCAGCCGAGGTCGGCGGCCGGAATCCGCGGAGCCGGCGACACTAGCGCAGCAGACGCGAGCGGGCAACGACCCGGGCCATCATCGCTGGCGTGGTTTCGCGATCGTCGAACCATCGCAGGCCCCTTCCCAGAGGGCGGCGGTGAGGACGGCGGCGTGGCCGAGCTGGGCGGCCATGACCTCGCCGAGATCGGCGTGCAGGCGGCGATAGTAGAGGCGCGAGCCGACCTTGGTACCGCGCGCGGCGGTGCGGTCGGCGGCGAGCACCGCGTCGATCCGCTCGTAGGCCTGCTCGAGCGCCGCGAAGAGCGCGCCCTGCGCGCCCTCGGGAGCGATCGCACGGCGCGGGGCGACCTGCCACGCGCGCCGCGTGTACTCGCCCAGGTTCTCGTCCACGAGCTCCGCCTCGACGCGCCGGTGCACGCCGCGCTGGCCCGTCTCCCGACCGTCGAAGTTCTCCGTCGCGTGGAGCGGCATGGTCGCGTCGGCGGCGTAGTGCGCGAGGTGTCCGGCCGTCCGTCGCGCGGCAGCGACGTCGCCGCGGCGGAGCTCGTCGCGCAGCCGACGCGCGACGCTCGCGCCGTACCACGGTAGCGTCCCCTCGCGCTCCACGGTCTTCCGTCCGAAGCGCGCCTCGGCGGCGCCCAGGTCGCGCGGCAAGGCGCGAAACGGCGGCGGCCCGTAGTGGTCGAGGTTCAGGAAGTGGCGCACGCCCTCGCGCCGGCCGTCGCGCCGCTTGAGCACCGTGTCGGGCTCGACCGCGGCGTCGCCGAGCGCCTTCCGCGGCGCGGCGCCGAGCGCGGGACAGCGCGCGCGGACGAGCTCGGCCGCGCGCGTCGCGACCCAGCGATGCGCCGCGAGCCCCCACGCCGACGCGTCGGGCGGCGCCGCGAGCGCGAGCAGAGACGCGGCAACGAGCCCCGTGGCCGTGCGCACCGCGATCCGGCCCCTCATTGCGCCACCAGCCGACCGATGCCGGCGACCCGCAGCGCGACGACCGCCGCGGTGATCGCGAGGCCGACGCCGAGCAGGAGGAGATCGCCCGCGTCGGCGCCCGGGCGCGGCAGCGACGTCCGCGGCCGGCCGGCGCTGAACCCGCGCACCTCGAGCGCGAACGCCATCTGGTCGGCGCGCCGCAAGCCGCCGATGAACACCGGCACGATCACCGGCACGTAGCGCGCGAGGCGCGCCGCGACGTTGCCGGTCGTGAAATCGAGGCCGCGGCAGCGCTGCGCGTCGCGCACGGCGAGCGCGGCGTCGAGGAACACCGGCACCAGGCGAAACGCGAGCGTCAGCACGAAGCCGGCGCGGTACGGGACGCCGAGGCGCGAGAGCGCGAAGGCGAACTCCTCGATCGTGGTGGTGGCGAGGAAGACGAAGCCGGTCGCGAGGAAGGTCTCGAGTCGGAGCGCCATACCGAGGCCGTAGCGGAACGCCACCCAGCGATCGACGGGGGCGCCAGCCGTTGCCGGGTAGAAGACCGTCCAGATGATCGTCGTGAAGACGAACACCGGAATCAGCAGCCAGCGCATCCGATACAGCACCGGCAGCGCCCGCGCGCTCGCGGCGACGGCGAGCGCGAGCGCGAGGAGCAGGCCGAGCGGCGCCGGGTGATCGAGAAGGAACGCGGCGACGAACAGCAGCGCGAGCACCAGCACCTTCGCGATCGGATGCCGGCGATGGAGCCAGCTCGGCTGGTCCAGGTGGAGCGAGAGCGCCATCGCTCAGTCTCCCGCCCCGAGCGCGCAGGCGAGCTCGTCGACGGTGCGCGCGGGAATGCCGAGCGCGCGCGCGACCCGCGCCGCCGGCGGCGCCTCGAACGCCGCCGAGCGCAGGAGCGGTTCGTCGGCGAGGAGCTCGTCGAGGGCGCCGTCGAACACGAGGCGGCCGCCGCGCATGAGGAGCGCGCGCTCCGCGTACTCGACCACGACCCACGGGCTGTGCGTGATGACGACGATCGTGGTGCCCGCGGCGCGCAGCCGGGCCAGCAGCTCCAGCATCGTGCGCACCTGCGGATAGTCGAGGCCGGTCGTCGGCTCGTCGAGGATCAGCACGCGCGGCGCCATGGCGAGCACCGTCGCGACCGCGAGGCGCTGGCGCTCGCCCTTGCGGAGCAGGAACGGGTCCTCGTCGCGCTCCGCGGTCAGCCCGACGGCCGCGAGCGTCTCGTCGACGCGCGCCGCGAGCGCGGCGCCCGCGAGCCCGAAGTTGCGCGGCCCGAACGCGACCTCGTCGGCGACGGTCGCCGCGAACAACTGATGATCGGGGTTCTGGAACACGTAACCGACCTCGCGCGCGACGCGCTCGAGCGGCAGCGTGCGGAGGTCGGTGCCATCGAGTCGCACCGTACCGCCCTCCGCCTGGAGAAGCCCGTTCAGGTGCTTCGCGAGCGTCGTCTTGCCGGAGCCGTTCTGGCCGATGAGCGCCACGAACTCGCCCGCGCCGAGCGTGAGGCCGACGCCGTCGAGCGCGCGCGTGCCGCCCTCGTAGACGCGCGTGAGCCCGCGAACTTCGAGGATCGGCGCGGGGCCGGCCGCCGCCGGCCCCGCCGTCGCGCCGGCCGCCCTCGGACGCGCGGCGGCCGCCGCCGCGGGCCCGCCGCGCGCCCGCAGCGCCGCGACCGCCGCATCGACCTCGAGCGGCAGCACGCAGCCGAGGCGGCGCCCGAGCACCGCGAGGTCGTGCGGCCGGACGCCGCAGGCGAGGAAGAGATCCACGTCGTGGACGAGCATCGCCGCCGGTCCGGACGCCACCACCCGGCCGTCCTTCATGAGAATCAACCGGTCCGCGCGCACGACCGGGTCGACCTCGTGCTCGACCGCGAGCAGCACGAGCCGCGCGCCGCGCACGCCTTCGAGCGCGGCGTAGAGCTCGCGGCGGCCGATCGGGTCGAGGTCGGTCGCGGGCTCGTCGAGGAGGAGCACCTCGGGCTCCATCGCGAGGATGCTCGCGATCGCGAGCCGCTGCTTCTGGCCGCCGGAGAGCGTCGAGGGGTCGCGGCCGCCGCAGTCCGCGAGGTTCACGAGCGCGAGCGTGCGCTCGACCCGCGCGGCGATCTCCTCCGGCGCGACGCCGAGCTGCCCCGGCCCGAACGCCACCTCGAGGCGCACGTTGGTCGAGAAGAGCTGGGCCTCGAAGTCCTGGAACACCATCGCGACGCGGCCATCGAGCTCCCGGACCTCCGCGCCGAGCAGCTCGCGCGATCCGAGCCGGATCGCGCCGGCGCACGCCGCCGGCGCGAGCGACGGCACGAGCGCGTTGACGCAGCGAAGCAGCGTCGACTTGCCGGCGCCGCTCGCGCCCATGATCGCGACGAGCTCGCCGGGCGCGGCTTCGAGCGAGACGCCGGCGAGCGCCTGCGCGGGCGGATCGGCGTAGCGACACGTGAGGTCGCGTACGACGAGCGTCGCGCCGCCCGCGCGGCCGGCGGCGTCGCTCACAGGAGGACGAGACCCGCGACGGCGAGCGCCAGACCGGGGAGAACGATCGCGGCGAGCGTGAGGTTCGGGGTCGCCGCGACGAGGCTCGGCGGCAGCGCGCCGGCGGCGGCGACATTGCCGCCGACGAACGCGACGAGCACGCCCGCGAGCGCGAGCCCGACCCCGAGCGCGCGCCGAGCGGGGGCGAGCGCGGGGCGCGGTCCCATCACGTCGGCGTACAGGAGACGGACGCGGCGGACGCGCGGGTACAGCACCGCGAGGAGCAGCGGCGCCAGCACGAGCGCCGTCACGCAGTTGTTCACGATGACGACGTTCGCGAGCACCGCGAACGGCACGAAGCCGAGCACCTGGAGCCCGAAGCCGACGGTCGCGGCGCAGAGGCCGGCGCCCGTCACGACGACGACGACGAAGAGCAGCCACGCGCCCGGCGTCTTCGGTACGGGGTCGCCGGTCGTGCAGGCGCGCCACAGACGATACGGGGCGAGCGCGTAGAGGAAGTTGCCGACGAAGCCGAAGAGGTCGCCCGGCCCGAGGCCCGCGAAGAAGTCGCCGATCAGGTTGCCGATCGCGGCGCCCCACGCGGCCGCGGGACCGAAGAGGAACGAGCACACCACCGGCAGCGCGTTCGCCGGCCGGAAGTGCGTCACGCCCGGAATGATCGGCACGACCATGAACGGAATCAGCACCGCGGCGTAGAACGACGCGCACATGGCCGTCAGCACGACCATGCGCGTGTTGCGCCACATCAGCGTGAGCTCCTGCATGCGGGTCGGTGGTCGCCTCGGTCGATCTCGCGTTGCCGGCCCGGAAGCGGGCCGGCTATGCTAAGACCCGTCCGCGCGGGCGGGGTCAAGAGATGAGAATGTCGCGCACCGCGTTTCTCCGGCTCGAGTGGCTCCTGTCGCTCGCCCTCGTCGCGGTCTCGCTCGCCTGGGCCGCGCTGCGCGACCTGCCGCTGGCGGCGCCGCTCACCCCGACGCCCGGCCGTGTGATCGCGGGCGGGCTCGCCGGAGCGCTCTTGTGGACCACGATCCCGCTCCTGCTGCGCGCCCCGAGCATGCGACGCGTCTGGCACGAGGTGCTGCGCCCCTTCGCCGGGACGCTCTCGGTCGCCGACGTCGTCGTGATCGCGGCGCTCTCCGGCACGACCGAGGAGCTCTTCTTCCGCGGCGTGCTCCTGCCCGAAACCGGGGTCGTCGCCTCGAGCCTCTGCTTCGGCGCGCTGCACGCGCTCACCCCGACCTACTTCGCCTGGGCGACGGCCGTCGGCGCGGGCATGAGCGCGCTCACGCTCACCGCCGACTCGCTCGTCGTGCCGATCGTCGCGCACGCGACCTACAACTTCGGCGCGTTGCTCCTGCTGCGTCGGGCGGCGACGGCGCCGGTCGCCGCGGAAACGGCCGCGACGATTGCGTCCCCGCATGGCATCGGTTAGGAACCGCGGATGTTTTTTCGTCGTGTCGCTCCGGCGCTCCTGGTCGTCGCGCTGGGGATGGCGGCGTGCAGCGCGCCCCCGCGCCTCACCGCCGACAAGTACTATTCCGAGGGCAAGGCCGCCTTCGATGACGAGAACTACGAAAGCGCGATCCGCAACTACAAGGATCTGCTGGACCAGTATCCCTTCGATCCCCACGCCGAAGAGGCGGAGCTCACGATCGCGGAGTCGCACTTCAAGAAGGGGCAGTACGCCGAGGCGATCGCCGCCTTCAACGACTTCCAGCGCATGCACCCGATGAGCCCGGCGCTGCCGAAGGTCTACTACCTGCTCGGCAAAAGCTTCGACAAGCAGATGACGACGATCGACCGCGATCAGCAAGCGGCCGACAACGCGCAGGGCTGGTATCGCGTCGTCGTCGACCGCTACCCGGAGAGCGACTACGCACCGAAGGCGCGACGCCGGATGGCGCGTTGCCGCGAGTCGATGGCCGAGCACGACCGCTACGTCGCCCGCTTCTACTTCAGGCAGGACAACATGCGGGCCGGCGAGAACCGGGTGAAGAGCATCCTCGAGAGGTTCCCCGACACCGTCGCCGCGACGGGCGCGCTGGAAGACCTGGCGGCGGCGTACGAGCGCCGCGGCGACGAGGCCGCCGCGGCAAAGGTGCGAGCGGCAGTGAAGGAGCGCACCGACATCTACGCGAGCATGCCTGAGACGGGTCCGGGCTCGCGCGCCGCGGGGGCCGTCCCGGCGGCGCGCACGCCGGTTTCCGACGCGCTGCTCGAGGAACTCGTGGCGAGCTACGGGCCGAGCGAGAGCGGCAGCGCGGTCGTCGCGGCGCCGGCGCTCGTCGACCCGGTCACGGGCCCGAAGATCCCGCAAGGCGCGGGCGGCGACGCGGGCGCGTATCAGCCGATCGGGCGCGGCGGTGGCATGGGCCGTTACTGAGGCCCACGTGACCCTGCCCTCCCAGGTCGGCGTGCTCGTGATCGGCGCCGGCGCGCTCGGCTGCGCCGCCGCCGAGGCTCTCGCGGCCGCCGGAATCGGCCGCCTCACCCTCGTCGACCACGACCGCGTCGAGCGCTCGAACCTGCACCGCCAACTGCTCCATCGCGCCCGCGACCTCGGCCGCTCGAAGGTCGAGTCGGCGCGCGACGCCCTGGCCGCGCGTCATCCCGCGCTCGCCACGGCGACCGCGCCGGTCCGCTTCGCCGCCGACAACGCCGCCGCGCTCGTCCGCGACCACGCGTGCGCCGTCGACGCGACCGACGGCGTCGCGACCAAGTTCCTGATCAACGATCTCGTGGTCGGGCTCGGAACGCCGCTCGTGCATGCCGGCATCGTACGGTTCCAGGGACAGCTGATGACGATCCTGCCGGGAGTCTCGGCGTGCTACCGCTGCCTCTTCGGGGCGCCGCCGCCCGAGGGGAGCGTCCCGTCGTGCCAGGAGGCGGGCGTGCTCGGCTCGCTCGCCGGGACGATCGGCACGCTCCAGGCGGCCGAGGCGATCCGGATCGCGACCGGGAGCGAAGCGCTCCTCGCCGACCGTCTGCTCACCTACGACGCCCTCGCCGGACGCTTCCGGCACGTGAAGCTCCGGCGCAATCCCGCCTGCCCGGCCTGCCGGCACGTCCGCGCCCCCTTGGCCGCGGACGCGGGCACCGGCTAGAACCTAGAGCCTTCGACCCTCAAGGAAGGAGATCCACCCATGCCGATACAGGTTCGCATCCCGACCCCTCTTCGCAAGTTCACCGGCGGCGCCGAGAGCGTCACCGCCAGCGGCGCCACCGTAGCCGCCATCGTCCAGGACGTCGATGCTCGCCATCCGGGACTCAAGGAGCGCATCTGCGACGAGGCCGGCAAGGTACGCCGCTTCGTCAACCTCTACGTGAACGGCGAGGACATCCGGTTCCTCTCGAGCCTCGACACGCCGGTGAAGGACGGCGACGAGATCTCGATCGTACCCGCGATCGCCGGCGGCGCGGCGGCACGCACCCGGGACGAGTGACGGCGAGCGTCCTCGACCTCGTCGGCAACACGCCGATGGTGCGGATCCGGGTCCTCGCCCGCGATCTGCCGCCGGACGTGCGCGTCTACGCCAAGCTCGAGGGCTTCAACCCGGGCGGCTCCGTGAAGGACCGGCCGGCCCTCAACATGATCCGCGACGGGATCGCCACGGGCCGGCTGCGTCCGGGCAAGACGATCCTCGATTCGACGTCGGGTAACACCGGCATCGCGCTCGCGATGATCGGCGCGGCGCTCGGCTATCCGGTCGAGCTCGTCATGCCGGAGAACGTGAGCATCGAACGCAAGAAGATCATCCGCGCCTACGGCGCCGGCATCATCTTCTCGAGCGGGCTCGAGGGCTCCGACGGCGCCATCCAGCTCTGCCGCGAGGTCCTGAAGCGGGATCCGGAGAAGTACTTCAAGCCCGATCAGTACTTCAACGAAGCCAACCCGCAGGCCCACTACCTCGGGACCGGCCCCGAGATCTGGCGCCAGACGGGCGGCCAGGTCACACACTTCGTGACCGGTCTCGGCACCGGCGGCACGATCATGGGGACGGGTCGCGCCCTCAAGGAGCTGAACCCCGCGATCGAGGTGATCGGCGTCGAGCCCGACGACGCGTTCCACGGCCTCGAGGGGCTCAAGCACATGGCGTCGTCGATCGTGCCGGGCATCTACCACGAGAACGAGCTCGACGAGAAAATCCCGGTCGCCACCGACGACGCCTACGACATGGTGCACAAGCTCGGCACGATCGAGGGCATCGTCGTCGGGCAGTCGTCGGGTGCGAACCTCGTCGGCGCGCTCGCGGTCGCGCGCCGGCTCGAGCGCGGCGTCGTCGTGACGATCTTCTGCGACTTCGGCGTTCGCTATCTCAGCACCAATCTCTGGATCGGCCACGAACGGTCGTAGCGGCGCCGGTGCTCCCATGCGGCTCGACGACGAGCAGATCGAGCGCTACAGCCGCCAGCTGATCCTCCGGGAGGTCGGACCGCGAGGACAAGAGCGCCTGCTCGCGGCGCGCGTGGCGGTCGTCGGCGCCGATGCCGCGGCCGCGCGCGTGGTCGCGTACCTCGCCGCGGCGGGCGTCGGATGGATCGCGGCCGAGGCGGCGTTGCGCACGGTCGTCGACCCGGACCAGCCCGACCTCACGCTGGCCCCGCTCGCCACCGCGGCGGACGCGCCGTGCGACGCCGCCGTGGTCGCCGCGGCGACGACCGACGCGGTCGCCGACGCCCTCTCCCCGTGGCGGACCCGCGCCGCGACCGTCTTCTGGATCGCCGCCGGGCGCGCGGGCGCGCTCCCGCCCTGCCCACGCTGCGCGGCCGCGGCGATCGACGCCGGCGACGGCGCACCCGCGCTCGCGCGGCTCCGCGATGTCGTGCTCGCGACCGTCGTCGCGACCGAGGTCGTAAAGGCGGTGCTCGCGATCGGAACGCCTCTTGCCGGCCGCGTCCTTGCCTACGATCCCGCGACGGCAACGCTCGACACCGCCGCCCCGACCACGGCCTGCCCGCACTGAGAGGCTGTGAAAAAATCCCCTCCCGTCGCCGGGCTTCAGAGCGCCGTCGCATCGCGGCGTCGCACGTCCTCGGAATACCTTCCAGGTATTCCTGCGGGTTGCTCCTTGCGCTGCTCGGCGCT